>NZ_JBHVPZ010000006.1:42061-124043 GCF_042887135.1 Kitasatospora sp. NPDC057965 | reverse complement strand
GTTTCCCATCACCCGTGTAGTCCGCGACGCCCGCGAACGTGAAGTCCTGCCAGCCGTAACCGATCTCGACGCCTGCGGCCAGGCGGCCCGTCCCACCGGTCCCGGGGTGGACGTAGAGGTTGCCGTTGCCGTTGTTGCGGGAGATGACGTCGGGTTTGCCGTCGCCGGTGTAGTCCGCGACGCCCGCGAACGTGACGTTGTTCCAGCCGGTTCCGATCTCGACGCGCGCCCGGCTGCTGTATCCGTCTCCGGCCCCGGGGAAGAGGTAGAGGCTGCCGCTCGCGTCGTCCCGGGCGATGGTGTCGGCGTATCCGTCGCCGTCGTAGTCGGCGATTCCCGCGAAGGTCCATCCGGCGCCGGGAACATAGGCGGGCGCCGGGGTGAGAACGTTGCCGCGGACGTAGGCGCCCAGGGAGTTGCCCGCCGCCACTCCGGCGTCGGCGTCCCAGCGGTAGTGCACGCCGAGGTAGATCCGGCTCAGGGCGTCCTCTTGGGCTGCGGCGGTGAAGGTGGTGAAGGTGCGGGTGGCTCCCACCGCTTGAGGGTCGTCGGTGCCGGCGGTGAAGGTGACCTGGTCGCCGAAGATGCCGCGCATCACCCCGGCCCAGGCCGCGCCGAAGGTGGCGTGTCCGGAGACGTAGGCGGGGAAGGGCGGGCTGAAGCGCTGGCCCGCCCGGTTGACGGACAGCGGCTGCCAGGCCGGGTCCGGGGTGATGGCCGGGTTGGTGCTCGGGTCGGCGAGCCGGATCGCGCTCTGTGGGCGCCACAGGTCGATGCTGGTCGCGTACTTGGCGTCCCAGGCGACGATCGAGGCGTCGGCCAGCGCCACCGCGACCAGCGCGAACAGCCTGGCGTTCTCCGTCTGGGTCAGCCCCTTCTGTTGGGCGACCGTCTGGGTGATGTCGAACAGCTGGCCGGGCGGCTTGTAGGTGCCGTCGACGTCGTTGGCCCAGAAGAACGCCTGTTTGGTCTGATCGGCGGTGCGGGTGGTGGAAGTGGCCGAGCCCAGGGACTTGACCTCGTTGACCTGCGCGGCATAGGCGGGGTCGGCCAGCAGCGCCGCGTAGGAGGCCGCCTGCGCGGGAGGCTGGGGACGGAACTGTGCGCCGGAGGTCATGGCGAACGGAGCGAGCCGGCCCCAGTTGGGGTTGACCGGGGCCGACTGCCCCGCGTCCGTCGGCCGCCAGGCGCCGGGCACGTTGTCCAGGGTGTAGGACGGGTCCCAGGCGGGTGTGGTGCTGGGCCGGTTCCCGACCGCGACCCGGGCCACCTCGCTTCCGACAGCGGCTCCCTGGTTGCGGGCCGTGACGGTGACGGAGGCCGGGATGGTGGCGCGTGCCGTGACGAGGGCCTGGTCGAAGTCGGCGGCGAAGTCGTGGCCGGGGTTGAAGCCGGGGAAGAGCCCGGTCAGGGTGTCGTGCGCGGCCTGGTCGATCGCCGCCTCGACCGAGGCGGTACCGGGAGCCGGCACCACGGTCAGGTACGGACGGAACCGGCGGTCGGCGGCGGGCGTGACGGAGTCCACCGCGTCCCAGATCGCCGTGTGCATCACGGCTCCCGCGTGCGCCAGAGGCCCGGGACCGGTATTGCGAGTCTGCCGGTATGCGTCGAGCAGGACCTTGTTCCAGAAGACGACATGATCGGTAGGCCCGGACACGGCCACCGCCTCTCCCGGCGGTACCAGTACGGCGGACCCCGCGATGGTCAGCACCGCGAATGCCGGGATGCTGATCCGGTGGCGTATTCGAACGTGTTTCATTTACCCCCCCTGGTCATGGAGATGTCATTCGCGCTGGAGAACGCACCTGGGCTCGGCCGGGAATGGTCGCTGGCTGAACCCGACTTCCGCGGCGCCCGCTTGATGGGGGCACAACTGAAGTCCGGACGCATGATTAGGGTGCGCACATGGCAGAAAGGCTAGCGGGGGCCTTCGGCCCGGACGAAATGATCGGATTCGACTTCCGCAAGTCTCTCGATTCCGTGGGCCCCGGAGGAAGCAGGAGCGGAATAGCCTGACGCGGCCTCCGGCCGAGCGCCGAACCGGCACAGCGGCACACCGGCAGACCCGCATCCCGTGGGTACACCACCACGGCCCGGCTCACCGGACTCTGCCCGGGCAGCCGGGCCGGCTACGTGCAGACCATCACCGGTCTACTCTTTGCTCCATGGACCTGGACCTGGAACTCGGCGCGCTGGCAGCCCAGGACGGTCTGCCCGCCTCCATGGTGTGGCGCCTTCTGCGGCACCCGGTGGCCCGGCGCCAGGCGGCACTGCTGCGCCGGGACCTGACGGGGGAGCAGATGGAGGAGATCATCGCCCTCGGTTCCGCGCGCTCGCTCGCCATGAACCGCTGGGTGCCGGCTCCGGTCAAGGCACGCCTGGCGCAACACCCGGAGCCGGTGATCCGCTGCGCGGTCGCCGCCAGTGCCACCGACGAGCCGCCCGGGCTGCTGGCCCGCCTGGCCGGCGATCCGGACCCCCTGGTGCGCTCGTTCCTGACGATGAACGAGCACCTGACGGTCGATCTGATGACCCGTCTTGCCGAGGACCCGGACCCCAGCGTGCGGGACTGGCTGCCCCAGCACTGCCGCAACGCCCCGCCGGCCGTGCGCCGGGCCCTGTTCACGGACCGCGAACCGGGCGTGCGCGGGGCCGCACTCGCCTTCTGGTCCCCTCCTCCTGACCTGCTGCCCACCCTCCTCGCCGATCCGCAGACCCGCGTCCGCGCCGCCAGGCACTCACCCCCGACCCCTGAACTGGCCCGCGACCCGGACCCCCGCGTACGCAGGGCCGTCGCCGCCCACCCCGACCTTCCCGAGGCCCTGCGCGACCTGCTCGCCCAGGACCCCGACATCCTGGTCCGCAACGAGATCGCCTGCCGCGCGGACACACCCCCCGCGCTGCGCGAACAGCTCACGGCCACCCTGACAACAGACGATCCGGTCGAATCCTTCCTGCTGGCACACCGCGGCCACACCTGTCGCCAACCGGCCCCCGCCCCACCCGCACTCACCCGGGAACAGGCAGAAGCCCTTCTCGCCAGAGCCGGCCTGTAGGCCGGCACCTGAACGGCCTGAAGGTCCTTCGGGAAGGGCCCGGCGAAGCCGCCCCGTTCAGCCGCATGCGGGACGGAACCTGGCCCTCCCACCCGGCCGTCCTCGCCGGCGGCACCGAGTTTTTCAAGTTCCAGGCCAGCCAGGACGAGTGTCAGCGCCGCAGGGGTAACTGACGCCCATGAAGCCGGTCGCGGCACGGATCCACCGATCGACACCGAGGGAAAAAGATCCATGCGAACGCTGCCCGCCGTCACCGGCCACGACGAGTTCGACGCCTTGGTCGTCCGGACCGACTACCAGGACGACGCGAGCTGGCAGGCGGTGGTGGCGGAACTGGCCAAGCCCTGGGGAGACCGGCACTACGAGCCGTGTGTCCACTTCGTCGACGACCCCGCCTGGGCGGACGCGACCGCCGACGAGGCGGTCGCGGCAGTCTGCTCCGACGAGAACCTGAGCGTCGTCTTCCTCGCGGACCGCACAACGATGCAGTCCGCCCACCACGCGCTCCTCGCGGTCACCACCATCCGGCGAGAGGACTGCGAGGACGACGAGGACTACGACCTGACGACCGAATACGGCCGCGAGTTCCGTACCCTCCCGGTGGGAGTCCATGACATCCACGCGAACCTGAGCATCGCCAACATGGGCTTCGAGGAATACGCCGCGGCCGCACACGACGACCCCGAGGGCCTCTATCGGTCCTTCTGACCAGCCCGCCCCGGGCGGCGAGCGGACCTCCCGCCCGGGACCGGCGTCGAACGACAGCGGCCGGGCCCTTCCGACCCACGCTTGTCCGGGACACGGTTCAGCGGGCCCGGAACCCACAAGCCATCGGTTCGCACCCGCGTCCCCCGCCAGACACTCCCCGGCGCCCGGCCGACACCTGAAGAAGTCACCCGACAGAGGCGGCTCCCGGAACCGCCGCCCGACTGGCTCCCCTGCATGCATCCCGCCGAAAGCACCCGGGAGCTTCAGCGGTAGTCGTTGAGCCAGTCGCCCGGGATCAGGTCGCGCATGCGGTCGAGGTCTTCAGGTGTCCGGGCCCGAGCCAGGTGCCCGCAGGCACACAGCGGGTCTGGCTCGGCAGCGAGGACGGACCCGGCTGGACCCTGCCGGTCTGAGCGGAGCGATCCCACCCTGGGAGCCGAGCGGCTGTCCCGGTCTCCGGCCCCGCCGGGCGACCACCCGATCCACGGGACACTGCCCGGTGCCACCACGGTGGGGCCGTCCAGCGCGCTCCGTGCCGGACGGCCGTGGTCGCTATTCGATCAGCTCTCCCATGTGGCAGTCGTCCGCGCGTGTCGGCCAGAACTGGTCCTCGGTGGCCCATGCCTGAGGGTCGAGGGCCCGCAGGACGGACCGCGCGACACCGTCGAGGAGGTCACGGGGCCGGAAGACGGCCCACGGTGACGCGGCGAGGCCGGTCGAGCGGCGGCGTTCGAAGCGCAGCCGCTCGAAGGTCCACAGGACGTGGAGCAGCGTGGCCAGGTCCCGGTGCAGGTAGGGGGCGGGCTGGTCCTCGTCGTGCCAGTCCGGCAGCTCGATCCGCCCGGTGGCGCCGTCGAGGGCGGCTTCGAGGTCGTACGTCCAGCCGCCGAGCGCGAGGTACTCGCCCTGACGCGGGCGGGCGGTCGACTCCTCCGCGTCGTCCGCGTAGATGTCGGGGAAGGACTGCGCCATGGTGACCAGCGGCCCTTCGGCGGCCACCGTCAGGGCGCCGCGGCTGGAGACCGGCAGTCCGACCTCGGTGAGCAGCTGCCGGGTCGGGGCGTGGACGAGCCGGTCGGGAAGTTCGTCGGGGAGGAAGCGGCGGACGGTTCCTGCGCCGGCGAGCTCCGCGAGGTCCTCGACCAGGTCCGGTCCGACGAGGTGCGGCGCCCCGTCCGCTGTCCGCGGCTCGGCGCCCCACGCGAGCGCGCGGATCCGCAAGGCGGTCTCCCAGTGGGCGGGCCGTCCGTCGGTGCGCCGCCAGAGGTCCGGGTCGGCCTCGCGGAGTTCCTGCAGTCCGAGCCGGACGGCGGCGTCGACGGTCGCGGGCCCGTACGGCGCCACGTCCTCGCCCGCGTCCCGTTCGTAGGCGCCCGTGGCGGCCAGCGAGACGGCCTCCACCGCCACGGCCAGGGCGACCAGGGCGCGCGGACTGCTGGCCAGCAGGTCGCGCCGGAGCGCACCGCTCTCGTCCGGGCAGGCCAGGTACACCGCACCGCTCGCACCGTCGAGCAGGACGGCGATGTCCTCGCCGGCCGCCGAGTACAGGGCTTCGCCCAGGACGAAGAGAGCCTCGCCGCCATCCGGCCCGGCCCGGACCCCTCCGGCGGCCGCTTCCGGCGGCCCGGCCGACGTGGCTCGCAGGTCCAGGTGGGCGTAGCACCACGACAGTTCGCCGGCTGCGAGCAATGTCCGGCTCGGTCCGTCGGTGAGCCCGACCGGCCACGTCCAGGAGCCACCGGGCTCCGCGCTCTCGTCGATTCCCACCGGTGTGCTCCCCGTGTCGTCGTGCCTCGTTCCGCGACAGTAGCCCGTGCCGCCGGCACTCCGGTCGGGTGGTGTTCTCCCGCGACGCGCCGGACCGGCCGATCGGGACGATTCCGGACCGTTTTGACAACGTTGTCCGAATACCGCTGCTGTCAGTAGGATCACAGGATGGACGAGACTCCAGAAGGGCGGTTGGAGTGATGCCGGACAGGGCGGAGCGGACGAGCTCCGGGATTCCCGCACGGCCGACCATGAAGGACGTGGCCGCTGCTGCGGGAGTGGGACTGAAGACGGTGTCACGCGTCGTCAACGGTGAGCCGGGCGTCAGCGAGGAGACCGCCGACCGGGTCGACGCCGCGATCAGGGAGTTGGGGTTCCGCCGCAACGACGGTGCCCGGCTCCTCCGTCAGGGCAGTCGCACCAGATCCGTGGGGCTGATCCTGGAAGACCTCGCCGACCCCTTCTACGCGCAGCTCAGCAGGGCGGTCGAGGAGGTGGCGCGCTCCCACGGGTCCCTGCTGTTCACCGGCTCGTCCGCCGAGGACCCGGCCCGCGAACGGGAGCTGACCCTCGACTTCTGCGCCCGTCGAGTGGACGGTCTGATCGTCGTACCGACCGCGGCCGACCACGGCTTCCTCGCCCCCGAACTGGCCGCGGGCACGGCCGTGGTCAGCATCGACCGGCCGATGAACGGCCTGACCGTGGACACCGTTCTGAGCGCCAACCGCCGCGGCGCGGCGGAAGGGGTGGGACACCTGATCCGGCAGGGCCACCGGCGGATCGGCTACCTCGGCGACGACCCGGCCATCTTCACCGCGGCCGAACGCCTCGCCGGCTACCGGCAGGCCATGGCGGAGGCCGGCCACGGGGTCGACGAGGCGTGGCTCGCGATGGGCCGACCGGAGCCAGTGGGCATCCACCTCGCCCTCGACCGCATGCTGTCCGGGCCCGAGGCCGTGACCGCGCTCATGTGCGGCAACAACCGGACCACGGTCGCCGTGCTCCGCAGCCTGGCCACCCGCCCGGGACGCACCGCCCTCGTCGGCTTCGACGACTTCGAACTCGCCGACATGCTCCCCGTGCCGGTGACGGTGGTGGCCCAGGACCCCATGCTGATGGGGCGGATGGCCGCGGAGCTGCTGTTTCGCCGCCTGCGCGGCGAACGGGCCCAGGCCCAGCGGCTGGAGATCCCCACCCGGCTGGTCCTGCGCGGCTCGGGCGAACTTCCCTGCTGAGCGCCCCGCCGCGCGCGGTGCCCTGCCCTCCCGGCGTCCTGACCTCCCGGCGTCCTGCCCGCCCGGCCTCCTTCCGCTGTTGACAGTCCGAGGGAAGGCGGGTGATGCTACGCACCGCGCTCTGACAACGTTGTCAATCCGCACCGAGCATGATCGAGGAGAACGATGTCCAGCGAGACCTCCAGCACCCCTCTGCCGGGCGACGACGCATGGCTCCGCGCCGAGCAGGCGAGGCTGCTCGGGTTCGCCCGCGGTGCACGGCTGCCCGACGGAGGCTTCGGCTGGCTGGACGACCGGGGAAGGGCACAGGAGGACGGCCCCGTCCACACGTGGATCACCTGCCGGATGACCCACGTGTTCGCCCTCGCCCACCTGCTCGGCGACCGGGACGCGGCCGGACTGGTCGACCACGGCATCGCCGCCCTGGCGACCCTGCTGCGCGACCGTGAACACGGAGGCTGGTACACGGGCGTGGACCGCGACGGCCGCCCGCTGACCACCGACAAGTCCGCCTACGCCCACGCCTTCGTCGTGCTGGCCGCCGCCGGCGCCACCGCCGCCGGGCGCCCTGGAGGCCGGGAGCTGCTGGCGGACGCACTCGGCGTCGTCGAGCGCCGTTTCTGGGACGAGGAGCGGGGCCGCCTGGTCGAGTCCTGGGACCTGCCCTGGCGCGTGTGCGAGCCCTACCGCGGCGCCAACAGCAACATGCACGCCGTCGAGGCGTTCCTCGCGGCCGGCGACGTCACGGGTGAGAGCATCTGGCACGAGCGGGCCCTGCGGATCGTGCGGCACATCGTCCACGAGCACGCCCGCGCCGCCGACTGGCGCGTGATCGAGCACTTCGACGCCGACTGGACCCCGCTGTACGAGTACAACGAGGACCGGCCCGACGACCCGTTCCGCCCGTACGGTGGCACCGTCGGTCACTGGTTCGAATGGGCACGGTTGATGCTCGGCCTGCGCGCGAGCCTGCCGAACCCTCCCGCCTGGCTGCTCGACGACGCCGAAGCGCTGTTCGCCGCCGGCGTCCGCGACGGTTGGCACGTGGACGGCCGGCCGGGGTTCGTCTACACCGTGGACTGGAAGGGCGCGCCGGCCGTGCGCGTCCGCATGCACTGGGTCGCCGCCGAGGCGATCGCCGCGGCCGCCGTCCTCCACCGGGTCACCGGCAGGGCCGAGTACGAGCACTGGTACCGCACGTGGTGGCGGTACGCCGAGGAGGCGTTCATCGACCGCGAGCGCGGCAGCTGGCACCACGAGCTGACCCCGTGGAACACGCCCGCCGCGACCGTCTGGCCCGGCAAGCCGGACGTCTACCACGCCGTGCAGGCCACCCTGATCCCCCGTCTCCCCGTGGAACCCGCGATGGCCGAGGCCCTGCGCCGGAACCCGATCTGACACCTCGCCGGACCGAAACCCCACCCCCCGGAGGACCGAACGTGATCACTGTCGTCGGCGAAGCCGTCATGGACCTGGTGAGGTCCGTCCACGGCGCCACCACCGCGCATCCGGGCGGCAGCCCGGCCAACGTCGCGGTCGGCCTCGGCCGCCTGGGCCACCCCGTAGCGCTGCTCACCCGGCTCGGGCAGGACGCCCACGGCGCGCAGCTCGCCGCCCACCTCGCGGGCAGTGGTGTCGCCCTCGTGGGGGGAGTGGTGGACGACCACCCCACCAGTACCGCGATCGCCCACACTGACGTCTCGGGTGGCGCGACCTACGAGTTCGCCATCACCTGGCACCTCGACGGTCCGGAGCCGGACGGCCTGCCGGCCCGGAGCGCGTGCCTGCACACCGGCTCGATCGCCGCCACGCTGGAGCCGGGTGCCGGCACGGTCCGTCGCCTCATGGAGCGCGCCCGCGGCCGCTGCACGGTCTCGTACGATCCCAACTGCCGCCCGTCGCTGATGGGACACCCCGAGGAGGCGCGGGCCCGGATCGAGTCACTCGTCGCGTCGGCCGACGTGGTCAAGGCCAGTGATGAGGACCTCGCCTGGCTCCACCCCGGTCGGGACGTCGTCGACGTGGCCCGCGAGTGGCTCGCCCTGGGCCCGGCCGTGGTCGTGGTCACCCGGGGTGGGACCGGCTCGGTGGGTCTGTGCCGGGAGGGGGCGGTCGCCCGGCCGGCAGTGCCCGTCGAGGTCACGGACACCGTGGGCGCGGGCGACGCCTTCATGGCCGGTCTGCTCGACGCCCTGTACCGTCGGGGGCTGCTCGGCGTGGACCATGCGGACCGCTTGCACGGCATCGATACCCGCGCCCTCGGCGAACTGCTGGACGAGGCGTCACTGGTGTCCGCCGTCACCTGCACCCGGCCGGGCGCGAATCCTCCGACCGCCGAGGAACTGGCCGCCTTCCGCGAGGGCCGCGGGCGCGCTGGTCAGGAGTCGCTGCCCCTGGCCGAGGGCGGTGGGGCCGTGATGTGACCTCCGCTCGGTTCGGTCCGCCCGCCGCACTCCGGATTCCCGTGCCGGGAGCTTCTTCACGAAGAACGCCGGCGGGTGACTGCCACCGGGTGGGTCGCCCGGGCGGCGGGACTCAGGCCCGGTCGGTCGTCTCGTCCAGCATGAGCCGCCCCCGGACCAAGGTGCGGACCGCGCCGCCGACGCTGGCGAGCAGGCCTCGATCGGCCTGCCCGCGGACCTCCACCCGCATTCTGGCAAAGCCGAGGTCGGGCGTGCCCTGGACGATCTCGAACGCCAGGGACTCCTCGGGCCGCCCCTCGTGCGCGAGCCATCCGGCCACGGCCAGCGCGGCCGAGCCGGTGGCCGGGTCCTCCGCGCACACCGGCTCGGGAACGAAGACCCGAGAACGAACTTCGGGCAACCGCGGAACGAACACCGCCACCCCGAAGACGTCGCCCAGTCCAGGGACCCGCTCGGCGAGCGCGGCGACCTCGAGCGGCAGGGCTTGTGCGGATCGAAGATCGGCGGCACTCACCGGGAGGCAGACGAACCCGAGCCCGGCCGATGCCAGTCGCACCGGCCCCGCGGCCGCATCCGAAGCAAGCCCCACTGCTTCGCACACGAGATCCGGCACGACGGGCGGCCCCACCCGGCAGGACCGTTCCTCCAGAACCGCGCTGTCCGCCCCCGGTCCCACCCGCGCGCGGACGATCCCGCTGCGCGTGCGCATCGCGACCCAGCCGGGCGTGGCCAGGCCCCGCTGCACCGCCACGGCGGCCGCTCCCACGAGCGGATGACCCGCGAAGCCCAACTCCACATAGGGAGTGAAGATCCGCACATCCACCTCCCCGTCGTCACCGCTGCGCAGGAAGACGGTCTCCGGCATGGCCAGGCGGGCAGCCAGACGCTGCATCAGCGCGTCGTCACACGTGGTGTCAAGCATGACGACGCCGAGCGGCCCTCCGGTCAGGGGCCCGGTTCCGAACACCTCGACCAGCTCAAACTCCATGCCCACTCCCACCAGATCCGTTCCGAGCCTCGGCGGCGTGGCTCGTCATTGCGGTTTCCTTCCGAACAACCCGGTTGTCATCGGCCGGGCCGCTGCCTGCCTGTCGTCGCCGGCCCCGGCGTCCGCACCCGCGGATCCGTGCCCGCATCGACGAACTCCATGAACTGGACTGTATGTCCAATCTGGACTAAGTGTCCAGCCGACCTCACCTGTCCCTCGCAAACGCCGCCCAGCCGGGCGGGACCGGCGCCGAGGCGTTCACCGGGCGTAGTCGACCTCGGGGAAGTCGGGGGAGGGGCCGTCGAGCAGCCGCCCCTGGCCGCGGAGGTGGAGGTCGAAGAAGGCTCGCGGGTAGGCGCGTTGGAACGCCTGTGCCCGGTGCCCGGGAATCGTCCCGACCTCTTCCTCCAGATCGGCCGGTGACCTGCCCAGGAGAGGGGCGATCAGCGGCAGGATCAGCACATCGTCGCCGAAGGACTGGTGCGCGGCTCCCCGTACGGTCAGATGCAGGCGCCAGCCGCGCAGACGCGACCAGAACGCGCGCAGGGCGGGGTTGCTCTCCATGCCGCCCTTGCCCGGGGTGTCCACGACCAGGAACGGGCGGTCGAGCCCGGCGTCCACCACCGGGCCCGCCGCGCCCCCGTCCAGGCTCACTCCTGCCGTGATCCGCTCGTCGGTGAGCATCGTCGCGGAGGTGGTGGCGCCGCCCAAGGAGTGGCCGAGCATCCCGACGCGCCGCAGGTCGAGCGCCCCGCGCAGCCCTGGGGGAAGCGGGGTGCGGCGGACACCGGGGTGGCCACCGGAGCGGAGGACGCCGAGCCGGTCCAGGACGAAGCGGATGTCAGCGGTACGGACCGCGAGGGCCTTGGCGTAGTCGCTGATCCCGCCCAGCGGATTCGTCTCGACGCGTCCACCGGGGAAGGCGACCGCCGCCGCGTCGTAGGTGTGGTCGACGGTGACCACCAGGAAGCCGTGACTGGCGAGGTCTTCCACGACACCGGTGCCGAACGACCGTGACGCGTCGGAGCCGGGAGAGTAGAGCACGACGGGCAGGGGACCCGGTGGGCCGCCGACGGGAGCGCCCTCGTGGCCGTGGGTGTCTCCCAGTCGTACCCCGCCGGGAGGCAGGCCGACGAGACTCAGGTACCGGTCGGCCGCCGCCGGAGGCATCCAGGGAACAGTGGGGCGGGCCGCGCGGTCGCGGGCGGGGTACCAGATGCTGATCATCAGCTCACGGAAGGGGCGGGAGGGCACCCAGGGGTCCGGCCGCGCGGTGTCGACCAGGTGCAGCGCGACCGTACCCAGCGGGTACGGTCCGTTCGGGGCGGGCAGCTGGAACCGCACGGGTTCCTCCCGCCTCGGTCGCGCGACGGCCACCGGCGCGAGCGGACCCGGGATCATGGCGGCGGCCAGTCCGGCGCACGAGGACAGCAGTGTTCTCCGATTCATGGCTCCACTGTTCCGTCCGATGAGCCCGGCGGCTTCGCTCCGGGGGAGGAACCCGGGGTCAGCCCAGGAGGGTATGACGGGCATCAGCCGCGCGGATGACTCAGCCCGCGAGATGACGTCCTCCGGGCTGACGGGCCCCGGGCCCCCGTTTGGATAGCGTGGCCGGCATGGGTGACGGGCAGTCACGGCCGCTGGTGGCCGGACGTCTGCGGGACGGACAGTGGCACGGTGTGGACACGGTCGCGGCCGTGCTCCTCGCCCTGGCGTTCGGCGCGAGCGAGACGCGGAGCGGCGGCTGGGGCGCGGGAGCCGTGGCGGCGGTGGTCTGGCTGCCGGTCGCGGTACGGCGTAGATGGTCCGTCCGGGTTCTGTACACGGTCCTGGCCGGAGCGGTCCTCGCCATGGCGTTCACCGGATGGGAGGAGTCCTGGATCCCCGTCGGGGCCGCCCTGTACACGGTGGCGGCGCGGGAACCGCGGCGCCGGTCCGCGACGGCGCTCGGCTGCTCGCTGGGCGCCGTCGCGGCGGCCATGGCCCTCGTACCGCGACCGGTCCCGGCCTCCGGGGTCGCGTGGGGCGTCGTCTTCGCGTCGTTGATGATGACCCTGCCCTGGCTGGTGGGCACCGCGCTGAGAGAGCAGCGGTCGTACGCGGAACTCGCCGCCCGGCAGGCCGTGACGGACGAGCGCCTGCGGATCGCCCGCGAGCTCCACGACGTGGTGGCCCATCATCTGACTGTCATCGCGGTACGGGCCGAGGTGGCTCGTGCGGTGGCCCCCACCAACCCGCAGGAGGCCGAGCGGACCCTCGCGCTGGTCGGGACGGCGGGCCGGACGGCGCTCACCGAGATGCGCCGCATGCTCGGCGTTCTGCGATCACCCGGTGACGGAGCCGAGTGGGGGTCCGCCCCCGGCCTGGCGGACCTGCCCGCGCTCGCGGACGGCGCGGGCCCGCGCGTGGAGCTGTCCGTCGACCCGGATCCACCGCTCCCCCCGGGTGTGGAACTGGCGGTCTACCGGATCGTTCAGGAAGCCCTCACCAATGTCGTCAGGCACGCGGGATCGGCGGACTGCCGGGTGAACCTGTCCCGGATCGGTCCCGAGGCGGTCGAGATCGAGGTCGTCAACGACGCGCCGTTCCGGCTCCCGGCCCGGCGTCCTGGCGGCGGGCACGGACTCATCGGGATGCGGGAGCGGGCGGCCATGTGCGGCGGGACCCTCTCCGCCGGCCCCCTGGCGACGGGCGGGTTCCGGGTGCATGCGCGGCTGCCCTGCGGATCGGAGACAGCACGGTGAACCAGCCGGTCCGGGTTCTCATCGCCGATGACCAGGCGCTGTTGCGGGCGGGCTTCCGCCTGCTCATCGAGAGCGTGCCGGACCTCACCGTCGCGGGCGAGGCCGACAGCGGCGAGCAGGCCGTCGAACTCGCCCTGCGGCTGCGGCCCGACGTCGTGCTGATGGACATCCGGATGCCGGGCACGGACGGTCTGGAGGCCACCCGGCGCATCTGCGCGGACCCGGACGCCGTCGGCACCCGTGTGCTGGTCCTCACCACGTTCGACCTGGACGAGTACGTGTACGCGGCACTCCGCGGCGGGGCCAGCGGATTCCTCCTGAAGGACATCCTCCCCGCCGACCTGCTGACAGCCTTGCGGGTGGTCGCCTCCGGCGACGCCCTGCTCGCGCCCGCGGTCACCCGCCGTCTGATCCGCGAGTTCGCCGGACGCCACGAGCCGCGCCCACGACTCGTCCGGGAGCTGGCGGGCGTGACGCCGCGGGAACGGGAAGTTCTCCGCCTGGTGGCCCGGGGACTGCCCAACTCCGTGATCGCCGAGCATCTGGGGCTGAGCATCGCGACCGTCAAGACACATGTCCGGCGGCTGCTGGCCAAGCTCCACGCCCATGACCGGGCCCAGATGGTCGTCATCGCCTATGAGACGGGCCTGGTCACCGCGGGTGGGAACCTCCCGCCCACAGGCTGACGCCGCACCGGCCGGGACGGTGGACCTGAAGGGGACCCCCGGGCGGTGCGTCGAGCACGGCGCGCCGCCGGAACGCGCCGAGGAACCTCACCGGCGCGCCGGTGAGAGCCGCGGGACCGGCTGGACCACGGACCCTCCGGGCGTAGGGGACCGGTCCCTGCTGACGCTCCCAGGAGCTGCGGAGCCGCGGCTCGGCAGGACCGCCGGACAGGACCACCCGAATGCCTCACCGGAGGAGCGGTCCGCGGGCGGGCGCGGACACTCGACGTGTGGCGGCCGAAACGACACGCGGACCAGGCACCCGCGGGCTGCCGACTCCCCTGTACCGGTAGGAGGTACGCGCATGTCCCTCAGGAATCTCGGCGGCGCCCTGATGCTGATCGCCGGCGCGCTCGTGCTGCAGACATCACCGGCCCAGGCGGTCGCCGAACGGATCCCGGCGAACTCCTGCCCGGCCAACGACCCCGCGAGGATCGTCTCGACGATCTACGAGGCCCTCCCCCCAGGCGCCGGCGCCGCCCGCCGGGTGTACCTGCGGTGCGGTGAGCACACGGGCCCGAACGCCGGCTACGGGCTTCGGCACATCGACGCGGGCCACGGACCCGGCCCCAACGTCGACATCAACGCCGCGCAGGTCACGCGCTGTGTCAGGGCGATCGCCGAACACTACCGGCCCGCCAACGAGGGCGGCCAGTGGGTGTACAGGACCGACCCGGCCAACGCCACACGGTGGCGGCTGGTCGTCGATCCCGTGCACAACGAGCGCGGCGTCGTGACCCTGTTCGCCGAGAACAACACCCAGAACGGGTACCGGGACTTCGGCCTCTGTCCCGCCGACGTGCAGTAGCCGCCGCTGCCCGCGGGCCGTCACCGGGAAGCCGGTGACGGCCCGCTCCGCTCGTTCTGCCCCCGGCCTCCCAGGTAGCCGTCTACGCTCAGCGCCGGCCGCCGGGGTCCCGTCCGCGGGGCCGGCCCCCTCTTCGCGTGCCGCGGTCCACCCGGCCCCGGCCCCGGCCCCGACCCCGACCACGACCCCGACCACGGTGACCCGGTGTCGACGTGCAACCTTTGCGGCGGCGCGGGGGTGAGTAGGGCGGAGCGACGGTCCGGTGGGGCCCTCGCGCGGACCGCGGAGAGGAATGGGATGACCACGAGTGCAATACCCGTACCGGTGGACGGCCGGTCCCGGCCGGCCGGCCAAGCGGACCCGGCCCCGGGGCCGGGGGCCGAACCGGTGGCCGCCGGCGGCGGCCCGGGGGTGCGGGAGCTCGGCTTCGAGGGGTTCGCCGCCACGCGGTGGCGGCGACTGGTACGCACCGCCTACCTGCTGACGGGTGACCATCACGACGCCGAGGACGTGGTGCAGGCGACCCTGGCGAAGGTGTTCCGGAGCTGGTCGCGGATCAGTGGCCTGGAAGAACCGGACGCCTATGTCCACCGCGCCCTGGTGAACACCAACCTGAGCCGCCACCGGCGCCGCCGGGTCAGGCAGCTACTCGTGCCCGTCCTCCCCGAGCGGGCGCACACCAGGGAGGTCGGCCACCGCGGCGTCGAGGAGCGCTCGGTGCTGCTCCAGGCGCTGGCGGAACTGCCGCCGCGCCAGCGTGCCGTCGTCGTCCTGCGCTACTGGGAGGACATGAGCGAGCACCAGGTCGCCGAGGTGCTCGGCTGCTCGGCCGGCAACGTGAAGAGCCAGGCCAGCCGGGGCCTGGCGAAACTGCGCGGCCACCCGGCGCTGGCGCTGTACGCGGCGGGGACCGGTTCGACGATCGAGGGCACGGACGGAGACGACAGGTGATGGACACCGAGGACGCGGTGCGTGGCGCGCTGCGGGAAGAGGCCGGCCGGCTCGCGGTGGGGGACTGGCCCCGCGGCACCGTGCAGGTCCACGTGCGACGCCAGCGCCGCAGCCGTCGCCTGGCGCTGGGGGTGGCGGCCACGGCGGCTGCACTCGTGGTGGTCGCCGGCACGGGAGCGGCCCTGTCCGCGCGGGACGTACCGCGTACCGTGGCACCGGCCTCGCAGCCGCTGACGGCGCCGGTGGGTCCGGCGCCGGAGCCGGTGGTCGTGGAGGCGGGTCAGCGGCTGCCGATGGGCCGTGACGACTGGTGGATGCAGCTGGGGGACCAGGAGGTCTGCATCCACGATCCCGTCGCGTACAAGGACGGTCAGGGGTGCGGCGGGTACTCGTGGGCGTCGGGCGAGGCCCAGATCACCATGCAGTACCTCGGGTCGTCCCCGGAGTACCGGGAGGGCCTGTACAACCTCGTGTACCAGGGGCCCGGGCGGGTGGCCGCGATGGCCATCGAGCTGGACGGCCAGGCGCACTGGGCCACCGTCGCCTCGCTCTCCGGCGACCCGGGTTTCGCCAGCGGCGTCTTCTGGGGGCCCGCGCTCAAGGGCTCCGGCGGCCCGGGCGGCTACCCGCCGGGGGGCATCCGGCTCGCCGCGTACGACGCGCAGGGGAGGGTGCTGGCGAGCAGGACGCTGTCGCCCTGAACCACCGTCGGCCGCGACGCGTCCTGGCCGGCGCCACGCCGTCGCACCCGCACCGGGGCGGCGTCGACCGTCGCCACCCCCACCGCCGCCCGGGTGCCCCGGGCGGCGGTGCCGCGCGCCCACCGGCCCCCGGTCTCCAGGTTCGGACACGCAATGTCCGTGCCGCGGAACGATCCGGTCAGAGCCGGGCAACGCCCCGCTCTTGCCGCGCCGTCCCCCCTACGGTGGTCGTAGGGGCGCAGAGGGGCGGGGCCGGGACGCCGCGGCACCCCTGCCGATGTTCGGTGGAAGGGGCGGAATTGCTGCGGATCCACTTCACCCACGACGACCTGACCAGGGTCCGGATCGCGCGGGCACCCGACCCGCTCGCCGAGTCGCTCCTGAGCCTGTCGCTGGTGCAGACCCGCGAGGCCGGCGGCGTGGCGTTGGAGGGGTGGCGCAGTCGGACCCGCAGGAGCATCCGCCCCGAACTGCGGGTGCTGTTCGACCTGGCTACGCCGGTCGGCGCGGTGGAGGCCGCGGAAGCGTTCCTGCACGCGGGCAGCCACACCCTGCCGGAGAGCCTGGAGCAGATCTGGTCACTGCCCGGCCGACGGTGGAGCGCCGACCTGCGCACCCTCAGCAGGATGCGCCCCCAAGCGGCCCGGTGGGTCTACGAACTGCACCGGGGCGAACGCGAGTGGCGTGAACTGGTCGACCGCCGGCTGCGCGAATACCACGCCTTCGCGGTCGCCCCGTACTGGTCGCAGCTCCTGGCCGCCGCGCACACCGACCGCGTCCGGCGGGCCACCCTCGCCGCCGACCGCGGCCTGGACGGACTGCTCGACAGTCTCCACCCCGCCATCCGGTGGCGGTCACCGGTGCTGACGCTGCCCTGCCCCGTCGACGCCGACCTGCGGCTGCGCGGCGCCGGCGTCATGCTCGTCCCCACCTTCTTCTGGCCCGAGCCGCTGGCCCTCACCGACAACCGAGGCCTCGACCATCCCCTCGTCCTGCACTACCCGCTCGCCCCCGACCTCACCACCTACCGCGCGATCTGGTCCTCGGCCGCCGCGGACGGGCCGGACGGCGCGCTCGTCGCCCTGCTCGGCACCACTCGCGCCCGTACCCTGCGAGCGGCGGCCGACCCGGCCGGCACCGCCGAACTCGCCCGCCGCACCGGCACCTCCGCCGCCACCGCCAGCCACCACGCCGGCGTCCTGCGTGCCGCAGGCCTGCTCACCACCGAACGCACCGGCCCCGGCGTCCGGCACGCCCTCACCCTCCTCGGCCAGGCCCTCCTCGACGACCGCACCCCCGATCGCCCGCAATCGCCCGCGCCACCACCCGCTCGCCGTGACCGCCCCGAGGCGCGCACGCCAGGCCGGGGCGACCACCGCCGTCAGGGGCAGCCGGGACACCTCCGTCCGGCCCCCTGAGACCCGGCGGCCGGAGGCTGCGGCCGGGCCGGACACGGCCGCGGCGCCGCTCGGGACGGTTCGCGCGGAGACAGGCGCAACGGCCCGGGGGCGCCGCCCGCCCGGTCCGGCGGGTAACAGGTACACGTCCGCTGTCCGCCGGGTCGTCGCGGCGCCCGGATCGTGGTGGAGCCGACGTCGATCACCCCGGCCGGGACATCGGGGTGGGACCCCCTGCTGCGCTTCGTGCCGCCACCGTACGCGCGGGACCCGGCCCGGTTCCTGAGCATCCGTACTCAGATCGGTGCCGCGGCCGGCCGCGAGCACCCGGTCGGGCAGGCCGGCGAGGAGCGGGAACGGCGGAGCGCCGGTTCCGTCGGGAACCGGCGCTCCGCCGGAGGACTTTCCGGGCTCAGTCCTCCGACTGCCGCCGCGCGCGGCTGAACTCGCCGGTGCCGACCCGGGCGGCGAGGGTGTCGTCGGGGCCGGAGAGCAGCGAGCCGTAGCCGGTGGCGGCCCAGAGGCTGCGGTCGGCGGGCAGCTCGAAGTAGGGGACGGTGCGTCCCTGGTCGCGGACGGCGAGCACCTGGGGTGCGCGGCGGGCGCGCAGGGACTGGGCGCAGTCCTCGCAGACGGCGACGTCGACGCGTTCCCGGCGGCCGAGCGGGCGCCAGGTGGTGCGGCCGACGGCGATGCCGTGCCGGGGGTCGAAGAAGCACAGCGGGAGCCGCGGTCCGGCCGCGAGCGCGGAGCGTCCTTCGGCGGCCAGGGCGAGCACGCCGGCCAGGTCGGGGATGCCGCGGGCGGCGTCCAGGACCCGGCCGGCCGCGTCGTAGGCGTCCAGGGCGCGGCCCAGCCCGGGGGTGGTGGCCCCGTCGGCGCCGTTCACGGCCTCGCCGAGGGCGAGCACCTCGGCGGCGGCCTGCCGGCGCAGTCCCGCCTCGTCGGCGGCCCGGTCGGCGGCGAAGACGGCGTCGGGGAAGGTGAAGGCGGTGTGCCGGGGCGAGCGGCGGCGGCGCAGCACCAGGAAGGTGGTGCCGGCGGCGGTGAGAACCAGCGCCGCGGCGACCGCGAGCACGGTCCCCGAGCCCCCGGAGGAAGAGTCGGCGGCCTTCTCCTTCACCTTGGGGCGGGCCGAGTACTCGCGGTCGGCCCGTGCGGCCTCGGCCTTGTAGACCTCGGTGCCCCGGCCGGTCCGGATCAGTTCGACGGCCCGGCCGACGCGGGCGGCCAGTCCGGCGTCCTTGAGTTCCTTGAGCATGCCCACGGCCATGGCCGCGTCGCGGGTCTGGTGGGTGTCGTTCGGCCACTCGGTGCCCTGGAGCCAGCTCAGGTACTCGTCGTTGGTGAGCAGGATCAGCTGCGGTTGGCCGAGGCGCTCCTGGACCACCGCGGCCAGGGACTTGGCGCTGCCGTCGAACGCGTCGCCCTTCTTCAGCGGCACCAGCACCACCTTGATCGGCAGCCCGGTCGCGGCGATCTGGTCGGCGAGTTCGCGCTGTTGTGAGGCGTTGACGGCCGCCGCGAAGGACGGGTCGACGTAGACAGGGGTGGTGGCCAGCGCCTCGACGATCGTCGTGGCGGTCGGTCCGGGGCCCGCGCCGTCCGCGTGGGCGGTGGCACCGGTGCCGAGCAGCACCGTGCAGGCCGTCAGCAGCGCGGTGAACAGCCTTCCGAGCAGGCGCCGGCCGGGGCGGCGGGCTGTCGGGCGGGCGGTCCGGCGGGTGGTCGGGCAGGTGGTCGGGCGGTCACTGGACACTGGCGGACTCCCTGGCCCTGAGGATGAGTGCTTCGAGCCCTTCGCGGGCGGCCGGCAGGATCTGCCCGGCCTCGTCCCAGGCGCTCCGGGTGCGGTCGTCCGCCCCGGGCAGGCGCAGCAGCCGGTCGCGGGCCCGGTCCGCACGGGTGGCCCGGTCGGCGAGCGAGGAGCCGCGCGAGGTGCCGGCGCCGCCGCCGTGGAGGGCGTCGCGGCAGGTGGGGCACAACTGCGCGGACCGGGGGCCGATGCCGAGTTCGGCGAACCAGGACGGCACCCGGCCGCCGGTGGCCTCGCCGTGCAGCGGGTTGAGCCGGCAGACGGTGGGGTGGAGCCGGCCGCGCAGAGCGGCGAGCCCGGCCTGGGCGAGCACCACGACGGCGGCCAGGTCGCCCGCCTCGGCCGACTCGTCGGGGCGCTGCCCGCTGCTGTCGGCGAGGAGTTCGGCGGCGTCGAGGCAGTCCCAGGCGCGGGTGCGGCCGGGTGCGTCCTGGTCGGCGGCGGCGAGTCGCGCGGCGAGTTCGCGGGCGTCCTCGCCGGCCCAGGCACGGAGTTGCCGCAGGGACGGCCGCGGGGTGGTGTGCCGGGGCTCGGCGTGCTGCGGCGAGGGGCCGGCCGGGCGGGCGCGCCGGGAGCCGCTCACGGCCCGGGCGGTGGCGAGGGCCGCCCAGGACAGCAACAGCAGGACGCCGAGCAGCATCGCGCCGAGCCCGAAGCCGGCCCCGAAGTCGTTGCTGAACAGGGCGGGCAGCCGGTTGTCGTGCAGCGGGGGCAGCGTGGTGCGGCGTTGCGCGGGATCGTGGCCCGGCTTCGGCTCGGCGGCGGCGACGGCGTCCAGCACCTGGTCCAGCCGCGGTACCACGTTCAGACCGTTGGTTTCCCCGTACGCGTACCTGACCTCGGTCGGCACGCGTGCGAACCGGCGCAGGGTGTCCAGGTCGGTGCCGTAGCTGTCGAGGTCGATCACGCCGGTCAGCGGGTCGACGAGGAGGTAGACGCCGTTGCGGCCGGTGCGTTCGTGGATCCGGGCGAGCAGCAGGTCGGCGTTGTGTCCGGTCTCGTCGTCGCTGTCGGTGGGGGTGACCACGATGTGCACCGGGCCCTTGGGGGCGAGGTCGGTGAGCCGCTGCCGGATCGCGGGCAGGTCGGCGGAGCTCAGCGCGTCGGGGCCGGACGGGTCCTGGTAGATCGGGCCGGCCGCGAGCCCGGCGGCGATCTCGTCGACGCGGGCTTCCAGATCGGCCTGGGTGACGTTGAGGTCGGGGCTGTCGACGACCTG
The DNA here is from genome assembly GCF_042887135.1 of Kitasatospora sp. NPDC057965. Lineage (NCBI taxonomy): Bacteria > Bacillati > Actinomycetota > Actinomycetes > Kitasatosporales > Streptomycetaceae > Kitasatospora > Kitasatospora sp. NPDC057965. The sequence continues at coordinate 103,505 of NZ_JBHVPZ010000006.1, read as the reverse complement.
GGGGAAGGCGGTGGGCGCGAAGTGCACCACGCCGAACACGGTGGCGGCCGCCGCCAGCAGGGTCACCGGCAGCAGGCCGCGGCGGCGCCGCGCGGCGCCCGGACCTCGGGCACCGCGTGGCGCCGCGGGCTCCTTCGTCAGGCTGACGGCGGTCGCCCTGACGGAACCGGGGCCGGAGCCGGGGTCGGAACCGGGTCCGGGGCCGGAGGCGCGGGGCCGACGGCGGGAGAGGTACAGGCCGAGGGCCAGCACCAGGCCGGGGAACACCACCACGGCCAGCCCGAGCAGCAGGTTCTGGTTCTGCCGGTCGGTGGAGCTGATGTACAGGCGACGCCGGTCGCTGTCGTGGTACCGGTCGTACAGTTCCTGGGCCTTGGCGGCGGCCGGGTCCTTGCCGGAGGCGACGGCGTCGACGAAGTTCTTGAACGCGGCGAGCGGCTCGGCGCCGTACGGCGTGCCGTACAGGGAGATCCGGCGGGCGTCGTCGATCGGCACGTCGACGCCGAACGCGGACGCGGTGATGTGGCCGTAGCCGGCGATCAGCACGTAGAGGCCGTCCGCGCCGAGCCGGTCGTGCACCAGGGCGAGCAGCGCGGCGTCGCCGTCCGGCAGCGCCAGCACGTAGGTGGGTACGCCGGTGCGCTCGGCGACGGCGGCGATCTCCGGGGCGAGCGAGCGCGGCAGCCTGCGCGGCAGGGCGGCCGAGACGTAGACCGGGTTCTTGCGCAGTTCCTCGGCCAGGCGCTCGGAGCGGCTTGTCCCGCCGGTGAGTTGACCGGTCGGCGCGGTGGCGGCGCTCGCCGCGGACGGTGCCGTGGGGCTCGGTGCGGTGCTGGGGTCGGCCGCGACGGCCGTTCCGGCGCTGCCGAGCAGGATGAGCGCCGCGAGCGCCGTGCCCGCCCGGGCCCCCAAGGTTCCGGTCCGTCTCCGTATCCGCGTCGGTGTCCGCATCGGCGCCCCTCCTGGTGGTTCGGCCGATCACTGTACCCGTGCCCGGTTCCGGCAAGGTCGACTTCGAGCGCCCCTGCCGGCGCCGCCCCGGCCTCGGCATCGACGGCGCGGGCCTCGCCGTCGACCTGGTCATCGCCCCGACCTGTCGCACGCGACAAGGCCCTTCGGGTGCGTCGGGGTGCCGACACCGGGCCGCGAGTGGCGAGGCCGCCGCGGGCACGTCGGGTCCCGCCCACGGGGTGGGCGGGACCCGACGTCAGCGACGGGGCCCCGTCACGGAGTACACCAGGGTGCCGGTCGTGAACAGGGCCCAGGCGACCGCGGCGGACGTCGTCGTACCGGGCGGGAAGACCATCCACTTCAGCACCTGCCCCACGGTGCCGCCCGGGGTGGGGACGACGACGGTGAGCGCGAGCCAGCCGGTCGGCAGGGTCCAGGCGAATGCCGCCCCGAACAGCGCTGCCCCGAGCGCGGCCAAGCCGACAAGGCCCGCGCTGTCGCGGACGACGACCGCGCCGGGGGCGACTTCCACGCCCACCGTCCGGACGCTCAGCAGGGCCAGGCCGGCGACCGTGCCGATCACCAGGACGTGCGCCGCCCGGCGGCGCATCCAGCGGATCGCGGCCGTCCGCTCCAGCGTCACATCCGGCCCGCCGAGCCCGACCGAGGCCGCCGCCACGTGCGCGGCGAGAACGAGGGCCGCCGTCTGCGGGTCGGCCGGACCGGGCTCGACGAGGGCCCACACCACCAGCGTGACGAGCGCGACCGCGGCGGCCGTACCGGGGACCTGCCGGGAACGGGCGTAGAGGCTCAGCCACCTCATCGGGACGCCTTCCCCTGGAGGAGCAGGAGCGGGTCGCCCGGCGCGCAGGAGAAGGCGTGGGCGCGCAGCTCGCCGATCCGGGAGCGCTGTTCGTCCGGTGGCGCCGCGGTCAGCTTCTGCCAGGCCGTGTCGGCGTCGGCCCAGGTCCGCTGCTCGTACGCGCCGGTGCCCTTCGCGACCAGCGGTCGGAGCTGCGGGTCGTGGAGGGCCCAGCTCACGGCGATGCTCTGCACGGCGACGTCGCTGCTGCCCGCGCCCTCCCGGTCGTTGTTCGCGTGGCAACTCGGCGCCAGCCCCTGCGAGATCAGGGCGCGGGTCAGTGCCTCGCCCTCGGCATCGGTGAAGAGCCGCTCGTCGAAGTCGACCAGCACCACGTCGTCGGAGAGTTCGCGGACGTCGCCGAGCGCGCGCAGCCCGTTGTCCTCCCGTACGGTGTGCGGTGCCCGGTCGCCGAGGAGGCCGCGCAGCACGCTCAGCGCTTCGGTGCCGCGCGCCGCGAGCTCGTCCAGGCGGTCGCGGTTGGCGCGTGTCACGCAGACCGGTCCCTCGCAGACCAGGGCGGCGGCGGCCTTGTCGACGACGTAGCTGTCGCGCGCCTCGGCCGGGAGGACCGGCAGTGCGAGGGCCGCGCCGGCCAGGGCGGGGACCACCGCGAGCAGCCGGGCCCGCCGGGTCGTGGCCGACAGCAGCGCGAAGCCGGTGCCGAGCAGGCCGAGCAGCCAGAGCGTCTGCCCGAGGTGCACGGGGCCGGACAGGGTCAGCAGCATCTCCCGCGGGTCGGGAACCACCGGGGAGAGCAGGGTGAGCCGGTTCGGCGCGCTGCCCGAGGGCACCAGATCCTCCGTCCTCGGCCGCAGGAGGTTCGTCAGGGCGAGGACGCCCACCATCAGCGCGGGCGGGGTGAGCACGTGGGGCAGCGTCCTCGCGACGCCCATCCCGAACACGGCCCCCGCGACCAGGGCCAGCAGCGCCACCAGCGAGATCGGCAGCCAGCCCGGCGGTGCGTAGTCGGTCGGGCCGAGGGCCACCTGGACTCCGCCGACGAGGACCAGCAGACCGAAGCCCGCCGCCGTCGCGAGCGCCGTCGCGCCGGCCGGCAGCGCCGCGCGGCGCCAGGCCGGCAGCGGTGTGGTCACCAGCAGTTCGGTCATCCGCGACCGGGATTCGCGCAGCCCGTACACGGCGCCGGTGCCCACCACCAGCGGCAGCCAGAAAGCCAGCAGGTAGCGGGTCCACATGGCCATGGTGGTCCACTGGGCCGTCCATCCGGCGGTGCCGTTCCACCAGATCCCGTCGATCAGGAGGAAGACGGCCAGGCTGCCGGCCAGGACGGTGATGCCGGGCCAGGCGGCGGCGGAGCGCCTCAGTTCGGTGCGCAGGACTCGTGCGTTCACCAGATGCCTCCCGGGCGGCCGGAGTCGCGGAGCAGGGCCGAGTAGCCGCGCTCCAGGGGGCTGTCGCCGGGGTGGTCGGGGCTCCCCGCCGCCGCCAGGTCGTCCGGCGTGCCCTGGAAGACGAGCCGGCCGTCGGCGAGGAGCACCACGTCGGTGCAGGCGGCCGCGACGTCCTCGACCAGGTGGGTGGAGACGACCACGCAGGTGTCCCGGCCGAGTTCCTGCAGCAGTTCGCGGAAGCGCAGTCGCTGGGCCGGGTCCAGACCGGCCGTCGGCTCGTCCAGCAGCAGCACCGCGGGGTCGTTGACGATGGCCTGGGCGATGCCGGCGCGTCGCACCATGCCGCCGGACAGGGTCTTCATCCGGTGGTCGGCGCGGTCCGCGAGGCCCACCCGTTCCACCGCCCGCTGGACGGCCGCGGGGACCTCCGCCCTCGGCATCTCCTTCAGCCAGGCCATGTACTCGACGAACTCGCGCACCGTGAAGCGCTTGTAGTAGCCGAACTCCTGCGGCAGGTAGCCGATCCGGCGCCGCAGGGCCCGGTGCTCGCCCAGCTCGCCCACGGCGGTGCCGAGCAGTTCCAGTTCGCCCTCGGTGGGGCGCAGGACGGTGGCCAGCGTCCGGATCAGGGTGGTCTTGCCGGCGCCGTTGGGCCCCAGGAGTCCATGGGTGCCGGTGCCGAGGGCGAGGTCGAGCCCGTCGACGGCCGTCTTCCTCCGTCCGACGCGGACCTTGAGTCCGGCGGCCCGGATCTCCCAGGCGTAGGTCTTGGGCGCGGTGTCGGCCGCGCTCGTCACGGGTGTCATGCGGTCCCTTTCGGGGGTCGAGGAGGGTTCACAGCGTCGAGTACGTGTTCCTGCGGGCGATCACGGCGCCGGTTCCGAGCGCGAGGAGCAGGCCCCAGACGGGCAGGTGGTCCGGCCGCAGCAGGAGTTGCAGGGCGGGGGGCACGTGTCCGACGGCCCACGCGGGGACCACGACGACGGCGCCCCACCCGGCCGCCAGTCCGACGGCGGCACGGGTCACTCCGACCACGCTGCCCAGCGCCAGGGCGGTGGAGGTGAAGGCGAGGGAGGGCAGCAGCCACTGGGCGGCCGTCGTGGTGCCGGTCAGCAGGCCGCCCAGCAGGAGTCCGGGCAGGACCACCAGGAGGACCGCCGTGGTGCGCCTGAGGAGCAGCGGCAGGCCGGCCCGGGCGGTCGAGGCCGTCAGTTCGTGTGCCGGGTCGAGTGCGCGCGACCACGACGCCGCGACGCCGCACAGCGGCAGCACGGGTGCGAGCGGCAGCAGGAGGGAGGTGCCGCCGAAGAACGTCGGCGGCGCGAGCGCGTCGAGCAGCAGTGCCACCAGGGTGACGGCGACGGTCATGGCCAGCCAGGGGGTCATGACCGGCGTCAGCCAGGCCGAGGCCCACCCCGGGCGGTACCGCCGCGCGGGCGCCGGGCCGGCCGCGTCCAGCTGCGGTTCCAGACGGGCCCGGACGGTGTCCAGGAGCTCGGCGACGTCGGGTGCCGTGGCGGCCACGGAGGCGGCCAGCCGGCCCCGGCACGGCGCGCAGGTCTCCAGATGGGACTCCAGCGCCCACACGGTGTCCGCGGCGATCGTGGTGTCGCCGCGCGCGTAGTCGTCGATCAATCGCCCCGACAGGTGGTCCCGGTCGGCGCGGCCGTCCCGCCGCACTCGGCGGACGCCCCGTCCGGCGCGGTTGTCGACGATCCGCTCGCTCATGTCAGCGCCTTCCTCATCGCGATCCGGGCCCGGCGGGCACGCGTCTTCACGGTGCCTTCGGGCAGTTTGAGCAGGACGGCGGTCTCCCGGACGGAGAACCCGTCGAGCACCGTGGCCTGCAGCACCTCGCGCAGTTCCGGCGCGAGCTTCCGCAGGGCGTCGCCGACGTCACCGCCGACGGTCCCGGCGAGCGCCTCGTCCTCCGCCGCGAGCACCACCGTCCGCTCGGCGACGGCGACAGGGGGTTCGGCGTGGTGGGCGCGGCGCCGGAACGCGTCGACGAGGCGGCGTGCCGCGATCGTCCACAGCCACCCGACGGCCGTCCCGCCGACCGCGCTCCCGGCGAAGGCGCCGGCCGCGCGCCACACCGCCAGGTAGGTCTCCTGCATGACCTCGGCGACGATCTGCTCGTCGGCGCAGCGGCGGCGCAACCGCATCGCCAGCCACGGCGACGTGCGCCGGTACAGCTCGTCGAACGCTGCCCGCTCACCCCTGGCCACCAGCCGGACGAGGCGTTCCTCGTCCAGCTCGTCCAGTGCCCTCATGCTTGATCTCACACCAGCCAGACGCCCGCTGTGGCGTGCAGGTTCTTGTTTTCGCGTGGTCTGCGTCACACCTTCGCGGTCGCGCCGGCCCGGCGTCTCCGGTGGAGACGTGCTGGCGGGTCCGGTGCGTCACCCGCTCGTCCGGGCCGCCGCACCGGCCCAGGCGGCCACCTCGGCGGCGACCCCCGGCTGCATCGGGACGGTGTTCCTCAACTCCACCAGGACTGTCGGCAGCAAGGGGACGTTTCGGTGGTGTTCGGCGGGGACGGTTCGACGGCGGCCGGCGGGGAGGGGCTCGGCGGCGGCCGGCCGGTTCCTGGCGTCCAGCCAGGCGGCGGCGCTCCCACCCCTGCCGCGGGCCCGCACGAACGCCAGCACCGCCTCCGGGCGCGGCAACGACTCCCGGCGCAGCATGTCCGCCGCCGTGCTGCGCGCCAGCACGTCCCCGTACTGCGCGGCGTTGGCCTCCAACTGCCGGTAGGTCAGGCCGGCCTGTTCCTTGTGCCCCGCGTCCGGGCGCCGGTGCGAGCGGGCGTGCTCGCAGCGGTCGCGGGCCGGCGGTCCTGCGTCGCTCCGACGATCCGCCCGGTGCCGCAGACAGCTCCTTCGAGCGTCGCCGTCAGGTGCTGAGCACATCCAGGGACAGGCGTCTGGCGCGGTCCAGATCGGTATCGTCGCCGAAGAGTTGGTAGCGGGTGTTGGCGGCGCGCAGGTAGGCGTCGATGCGGAAGGCGTCGTCGGCCGGGAAGCGGCTGCCGGCGGCGGACAGTTCGGACTCCAGCAGATGCAGCCACTCGCGGACGAGGTCGCGGACCGCGTCGGCGACGGGGCCCTTGCGGCGGCCGTATTCGACCGAGGTCGTGGTGATGAAACACCCGCCGGGGAAGACGCCGGCGCGCAGATAGGCGACCCAGTTGTCGAGCAGGGCGCAGAGCCGGGGCCTCCCCGGGGCGGCGGGCCACGACGGCTCGACGACGTGCCGCCGGTACAGGGCGCGGGCCTCGGCGACTGCGGCGACCTGGATGGCCTCCCGGTTGGCGAACACCGTGAGGATGCCGCTCTTGCTGTGCCCGGTCCGGGCGGCGAGCGCGCCGACGGTGATGGCGTCCAGCCCGTGCACGGTCGCGGACAGGGCCGCCTGCCGGGCGACTTCGTGCCGTGTCCGGTCGCCGCGGGCGCGGCGGCCGTCGGCGCGCGGCGCGGGGGATTCCGCGGCGGGGTCGGGGGTGTCCGGGGCCATCCGCCGATGGTATGCGATTGGTCGGTCGTGTAGTGTGCGGCAATTAGTACGACCGATCGATCGCATAGTTGGGGGTGCGGATCATGGGTGTCGACGGCGGCGCCGGGCTGGACGGCTTTGCGAAACGCGTGCTCTCGCTGTCCGGGCGCGAGAAGACCGTCCATGTGGCCGGGAGCGGGCCCGCGGTGGTCGTGATGCCCGAGATGCCGGGTATCAGCCCCGACGTCGTGCGCTTCGCCGGGTGGGTGCGCGATGCGGGGTTCACCGTCTACGTGCCCTCGCTCTTCGGCGTCGACGGGGCGTATCCCACCGTCGAGCTTGCCGAGCCGATCCTCAAACGGGCCTGCGTCAGCGAGGAGTTCAGGGCGTTCGCGGGCGGTGGCACGAGTCCGGTGGCGGTGTGGCTGCGCGCGCTGGCCAGGACCGCGCACGACGAGTGCGGCGGACCGGGCGTGGGCGCGGTGGGGATGTGCTTCACCGGCAACTTCGCGCTGAGCATGACGCTGGAACCGGCCGTCATCGCCCCGGTCCTCGGCCAGCCCTCGCTGCCGCTGGACGACCCGGCCGCCCTGGAGCTGTCGCCGGACGACGAGGCCGCCGTCCGCGAGCGGTTCGAGCGCGACGGACTCACCGCACTCGGCCTGCGCTTCGACACCGACAGGTGGTGCACCGGCCGACGCTTCGCCGCCTACGCACAACTGCTCGGCGACCGCTTCGACGGCCGCGTCCTCCCCGGCGAGTACGCGAACCCCGAGCCGCCGCCGTTCTTCCGCGACGTGGTGCAGACTCCCCACAGCGTGCTCACCGCGCACCTCGTCGACGAGGAAGGCCACCCCACCGTGCAAGCCCGCGACGACGTCCTCGCATTCCTGCGCGCCCGCCTGCTTCCCGACCACACCACGGCCTCACGGCCGGAAGCAACCTGACCGCGACGGCATACCGGCGGCAGCCCGTCGACATTCGTCCACGACCAGTCCGTACGTCGGATGCACTCATCCCACCACTGGAGGTTCCATGCCCAAGGGCTACTGGGTCAGCGTCTACCCCGCCATTTCCGACCTTGAGAGGCTGACCGCCTACAACAAGCTCGCCGGTCCGGCCGTCCGCGCGGCGGGCGGGCGCCTCCTGACCCTCGACGGTCGGGTCGTCGCCCACGAAGCCGGAATCACGCAACGCGTCGTTCTGATCGAGTTCGACAGCTTTGAACAAGCCGTCGCGGCATACGAGAGCGAGGCGTACCAGAAGGCGCTGGTGGCCCTCCCCGACGGCTACGAGCGCGACTTCCGCATCGTCGAAGGCACCGGCTGACCCGGCCGCCGTCGTCCGGCCCGACCGGGTCCGGCAGCCGCGTCACGCTCGTGCGCCGTGCTGAACCGTCCCGGCGGCGCCCGGCCGGGACGCAGCTGCCCGGCCGCTCCCCGCCGGAGGGCCGCTGACCCGCGGTGACCCCGGCACGGACCACCTCGGTTGCGACGGCGCGGTGTTCACCGTGCTGCTGCCCGGCCCGCCGGGGCCGACGGGGCCGCCCCGAGGGGCCCGCGCCGGGGTCCTCATCCGGCGGGGACGGTGGCCGACGGCTCCCGTACGTCGTCCACGAGCTCCCGTATCAGCGCCGCGACCTGCGCCGTCTCCAGGAGGAACCCGTCGTGGCCGTAGGGGGAGGAGATCACCCGGACCCGGTCGGCGGAGGGGATCGAGGCGGCGAGCTCCTCCTGCTGCGCGAGCGGGTAGAGGCGGTCGGTGTCGACTCCCGCCACCAGGGTCCGGGCGGTCACCCGGGCCAGCGCGGCGCGCGTGCCGCCGCGTCCCCGGCCCGTGTCGTGGGCGTTCATCGCCTCGGCCAGCACCGCGTAGCTGGCCGCGTCGAACCGCCGGACCAGCTTGGCGGCGTGGTGGTCGAGGTACGACTCGACCTGGTAGCGGCCGCCCGCCCGGGGGTCCTCACCGTCCTGGGCGCGGTTGCCGAAACGGACGTCGAGCTCCTCGGCACCGCGGTAGGTGATGTGGGCGAGGCGCCGGGCGATGCCGAGACCGGCATGCGGACCCCGGCCGGGAGCGGCGGTGTGAAAGTCACCGCCGTTCCAGTGCGGGTCGGCGCGGATCGCGTGGACCTGGGCGGTGGCCCAGGCGATCTGGTCCGCGCTCGCCACCGCCGTGGAGGCGAGCACGAACAGCGAGGCGACCCGCTCCGGGTGGGAGACGGCCCACTCCAGCGCGCGCATCCCGCCCATCGAGCCGCCGACCACGAGTGCCCAGCGCTCGATGCCCAGCGCGTCGGCGAGCCCGATCTCGGCCAGCACCTGGTCGCGCTGGGTCAGGCGCGGGAAGGACCCGCCCCAGTGCCGTCCGTCGGGACGGAGCGAGGCCGGACCGGTGCTGCCCTGGCAGCCGCCCAGGACGTTGGGTGCCACCACGAACCAGCGGTCGGTGTCGAGGGCGCGGCCCGGCCCGACCAGCGCGTCCCACCAGCCGGAGGTCGGGTGACCGGGCCCGGCCGGCCCGGCGACATGGCTGTCGCCGGTGAGCGCGTGCAGGACGAGGACCGCGTTGGAACGGTCGGGCGCGAGCCGCCCCCAGGTCTCGTACGCCAGCCGCACGCCGGAGAGCCGACCGCCGGCCTCGAGCGGCAGGGGCTCCGTGCTGTCGTACCAGAGGCGGCGCCCGGGCGGGTCCCCCTCCCGCCACGCGCCGGTGGCGGGAGGGGGCGTCGCCTGCGGGGTGGTCCCGTCAGCGGCGTTCAGGACGCCTCCTTCGCCGCGCGGAAGCCGGCTTCGAGGTCCGCCTTGAGATCCTCCAGGTTCTCGATGCCGACCGACAGCCGCAGCAGACCCGGGGAGGTGCCGGTGGCGGCGAGCTGCTCCTCGTCGAGCTGGCTGTGCGTGGTCGAGGCCGGGTGGATGATGAGGCTGCGCACGTCGCCGATGTTGGCGAGGTGGCTGAAGAGCTCGACGGCGTCCACGAACCGCTTGCCCGCCTCGATGCCGCCGCGCAGCTCGAAGCAGAACACCGCCCCGGCACCGCGCGGGAGGTAGCGGCGCCCGGCCTCGTACCACTGGTTGGAGGGCAGTCCGGCGTAGTGGACGGCGGCGACCTCGTCGCGCTGCTCCAGCCACTCGGCGAGCGCCTGGGCGTTGGACGAGTGGCGCTCCATGCGCAGGCTCAGCGTCTCCACGCCCTGCAGCAGCAGGAAGGCGGAGTGCGGCGCGATGGCCGGCCCGAGGTCGCGCAGCAGCTGGACGCGCAGCTTGATGGCGTACGCGCCGGGCCCGAGAGCGGGCCAGTACCGCAGGCCGTGGTAGCTGGGGTCCGGCTCGTTGTAGTCGGGGAAGCGATCGGCGTGGGCACCGAAGTCGAAGGTCCCGGCGTCGACGACGACACCTCCGAGGGTGGTGCCGTGGCCGCCGAGGAACTTGGTCGCCGAGTGGACGACGACGTCGGCCCCGTGCTCGATGGGGCGCAGCAGGTAGGGGGTGGGGACGGTGTTGTCGACGATCAGCGGGATCCCGGCCTCGTGGGCGACGTCGGCGACGCCGCGGATGTCGAGAACGTTGCCGCGCGGGTTGCCGAGGGTCTCCGAGAACAGGGCCTTCGTCCCGGGCCGGATGGCGGCCCGCCAGGCGTCGAGGTCGTCCGGGTCCTCGACGAAGGTGACCTCGATCCCGAACTTGGGCAGGGTGTGCCGGAAGAGGTTGTACGTGCCGCCGTAGAGGGAGGCGCTGGAGACGATGTGGTCGCCGGCGCCCGCGAGGTTGAGGATGGCGAGCGTCTCGGCGGCCTGGCCGGAGGCGACCGCCACGGCGGCGACCCCTCCTTCCAGCGCGGCGATCCGCTGCTCGAAGACGTCCTGGGTGGGGTTGTGGATGCGGGTGTAGATGTTCCCGGGCTCGGCGAGCGAGAAGAGGTCGGCCGCGTGCTGGGTGTCGCGGAAGACGAACGAGCTGGTCTGGTAGATCGGGACCGCCCGGGCGCCGGTGGTGGGGTCGGGCACGGCACCGGCGTGCAGCTGCTTGGTCTCGAAGGACCAGGCGGGGGCGGTGGATCCGGCGGACTCGCCGTCGGGCGTGCGGTCGGCGGTGACGGCGTCGGTCGGCTGGCTCATGCTTCTCCTCGTACACATGTGGAGCCCGGTGGGCCGGGCTGGCGCCGATGTGAGCGGCGGGTGCGGGGAACGGGCGTACGGGCGCTCCGGGCGGAGCGGGTACGCGGATCGCGGCTACGGCTGCGGAAAGATCACCAGGCGCCGCGTCAGCGGGCGGTGGGACAACTCATGGTCGTGACACGCGTGTAGTCCACGTGGCGTCGGGTCACGAGCATGATCATGGGCTCAGCGAACCACAGGCGCGTTGCGGACACCAACGCGTCCCACCATGCGGACAGCCGGCGGTCCGATGCGTGGATGCGCTCCATTTTCCCGATGCGGCGCGCACGTTGGGGGCGGTCCTGCGGTGGCGCTGCGCGAGCGTGCCGACCGGGACGGCGGAGGGGGACGGCCGCCGTCCGGACGCGCGTTCTCGCCCACCGGGCTCTCTTGTCACCCCGACCCGCCCCCGCGGACATCCCGGCCTCGGCCCTACGGCAGGGCGGCTTCGAAAGCCGCCGTCCGACGGTCCGACCGTCCGACCGGCTGCCGTGCGCCGCGACCGGCCGTTGTCCTCCGCTTGTCGGGGGCAGGAGGGTGCTCCTCGTGGATCGGGCCGACCCTACGGGGTGGGAGCGGCGCGGGCGGCCGGTGCCGGTGGCCGGTCAGGGTGTGGAGGTCAGGGCAGCTCGTCGGTGATCGCGTCGAGGAAGACGGCGAGCTCGGCCCTGGCGGCCGGGTCGCGGACGGCATCGGGCAGCGCCTGTCCCGCCAGGCGGACGTGCTCCCTGATCCGCGTTTCGAGCCAGGTGCGGCCTCCGCACGCTGCGACCAGGGCGGCGACCTGCGCGAGTTGATCGGGGTGGGGCTCGCCGGAGTCGTCGTAGAAGGCGGCCAGTTGGTCCCGGGCCGGGCCCCGGGAGCGGAGTGCGTGGGCCACGAAGGCCCGGCTCTTGCGCCGGCGAAGGTCGGCGAGGGAGTCCTCCAGGGAGTCGCGCGAGCGGCTCCAGACTCCTTCCCAGTCGTCGAAGAACGCCATGGCCATCCCGGCGTGGTAGCCGAACCGCTCGGCCGCCGCCACCTCGGCGTCACTGGCTCCGCGTACCACCGCGCCGACCAGGCAGACGCCGGCGGTGGGCAGCGCGATGGTGCGCTCCAGCAGGTCGAGCGAGTCCCGCAGGCTCATCCGCGAACTGCCCTCGGACTCCAGGTCCCGGATCTGGCCCGAGCAGCACTCCCGGACGGCGAGGGCGGCGCGGCGGCTCAGTTCGACGGCGACCCGTGGCTCCTCGGCGGCGAGGAGCTCGAAGGCGAGGCAGTGGAGGGCGACGCCCACCTGGATCGCGGCCGGGACGCCGAATGCGTTCCACAGCGTCGCTCGACCCTTGCGGATCAGCTCGCGGTCGATGATGTCGTCGTGGACGGTGCCCGCCGCGGACATCAGGGTGCCCGCCACGGCGGCATTGCGGACGCCGTCCCACGCTTCCTCGCTGCTGCCGGCGCACAGCAGGGACATCAGTGCCGGACGGCGACGGAACCCCACCGGGGTGGACGGCCGTCCGTCGGCGTCGACCCAGCCGAAGTGGTACTCCGTCATGTGCAGAACGGGTTCGCTGAGCCTGCTCGTCGCCTCCCGCAGCGCGGGTTCGAGGTAGGCGATCACGTCGTGGGTGATCTGCTCCGAGGTTCGTACGGTCCGCAAGATGGCCTCCTGCAACGATGGGCGGGACCGGTGCGGGTACGCGGTTTCCCGGCCGCCAGGTGATCGACCGGAAACCCGTCGACTCTGCGTCACCGAGGTGCCACAGACTGTTTCGGCCAGTATCGGGGATCGGCATCGGCCGCCGCATGTCGGGCCCGTTCCCGCCGGGGGCGGGCCCTTCTCCACGCCCGCACCGAAGCAGGCCTCGACGCCGACACTCCACGACGCTCCCGCCGTCCGCACCCCGCGCTGCCTGAACCGCCCCCGCCGGCCGGAGGGGCCGGGCCGCTTCCGGGCGCGAGCCCCTCACCTGCCGCGCTGTCACGGAGGGCTGCGCCACCGGAACCGTGGCGCGTCGGCCGGTCACGGGCCGCGTTGGCGTCGCCCCGCCCGGAAGGCTGCTTGCCCGCAATGGCGGCCCGACGAGGACGCATATGTGCTGGACGCCGGCGGGCCGACCGTCGGCGCGCCGGCTCCCGGGTTTCCGGGCTATCCGAGGACAGGACTAGTGCAATTTCACATTGCGATGTAAGTTTCCCCATCAAGATCGGCGGGTTTCCCCGCAGGTGGCCACAATCCCCTCCTGCCGCCGGTTCCACCCCCCCTCAGGAGAACCGTGTCGATTTCTCTGATCCCGCTTCCGGACAGGTCCGTCCGGATGGAGGGCTAAGCCCCCTAACAGCCGCCACGCCCCGTCACCGGCACCCCCACTCCCGTACGAGGACACCCCCCCAACTGCGTCCCGTACGGTCCACGGCTCCGCGCCGGCTCTCGGCGCGGTCATCGGCCCCGGCCGCCGGTCCCCCACGCCTCGGCGCCGGTGTCGCCGGCACGTGCCGCCTCTCTCTCCTCCCTCGGTACGCGCCCGCACACGCACCATCAGACCACCCCCCCCACATCCCTTGAGGAGATCTCGGTGCCTTCATCAGCCACCGTGCGCAACACCCTGCTCTCGGCCGCGCTGGCCGCTGCGCTCGCGGTCCCGCTGCTGCACAGCGCTCAGGCCTCCGCCGAGCGCGCGCCCGCCGCCGCCCCGACCGCGGCCGCGGCCCGCACCGCCCCCGTCCTGCCGCAGGCCGGCGACCACCTCGCCCACCAGGGTGCCCCGGGCGGCGCTGCCGCCGCCGGCCCGCAGGGCTGGCCGGGGACGGCGACGCGCCAGCCGACCACCGGCCTGCAGTCCGGCGACCCGGCCGACCCCGCCCTCCCGGCCGCCGCCTCCGCCACCTCCGCCAAGAGCGCCGCCTGCACCCCCGAGGTGTTCACCTCGCTCACCCCCGCGGCCCTCGTCGACTTCCTCACCGACCGCGGCCACACCTACCAGGACTGCCTGCGGCCCCTGCTGGTCAACTGGGACCCGCGGACCGCGAAGGTGATGACGCCCGAGCACGTGCGGGCCGTCGCGGCCGAGGTGAGCTCCCGCGCACCGTCCTTCGACAGCGCGAACAACCTCAACCAGCAGGAACTCTGGTACTACCTGCACATCGCCGTCTTCTTCGACTTCAACCACACCGAGATCGACCTCGGCGACGACACCACCGTCGCCGCCCTCGACCGCGCGATCCGCGACTACACGGCCAACCCCCGGGTGTTCGAGCCCACCACCACCAACGGCGACACCATGGGCGAACTACTCCAGGCCGGCAGCGCCCCCAGGCTGCGCCTGGCCCGCCTGCCGCTGGTGAAGCAGGTCATGAGGACGTTCGCGCCCGGCTCGCCCGTGACCGGCGACCGGGGCTGGAACTGGGCCGTCCAGGGCGCCCTCCAGATCAACTTCCAGGGCATCGAGAACGTCGGCGAGGACCCGCAGGGCCTCTTCCGTGCCGCCGTCGCCGCCGACGCCGACTACCGCGAGGCGTTCCGCGCCTACGCCGGCTACACCCACCTCAAGGGCACGGCCAGCGAGTGGGCGGCCGCCGACGCCATGCTGGAGTACGGGCGCTTCGCCCGGATCGATGCCCTCAAGCCTGAGCTGAAGCAGCGCATCGGTGCCCAACTGGACCTCGCCGCGGCGACCTTCGGCCGGATGAGCCGGCCGTGGGCCAACCTCCTCGCCCCGGTCAACGACCTCGGGCTGTGCGGCCAGTACGCGGTCTGCCGCACCGACCTGGAACGCCTGGTGTTCCCCCACACCTACAGCTACGACAACGGCACCCTGATCGTGCGCACCGCCCTCGACAGGGCCACCGCCGACCAGCTCTACTACGCCACCAAGCAGGTCAAGGCCCAGTTCTTCCGGACCCTGGGCACCGACCAGCCCCTGGCCGGTGACAACCACCCCGTCCTGACCGTCCAGCTGTACGACACCAAGTCCAACTACCAGGCCCTGCAGTACGTCCTGTTCGGCATCGGCGACGTCCAGAACGGCGGGATGTTCATCGAGGAGAACTCCACCTTCTACACCTACCAGCGCACCACCCAGGAGTCGTACTTCAGCCTGGAGGAGCTGTTCCGGCACGAGTACACCCACTACCTCAACGCCCGCTGGGCGATCCCCGAGGAGGGCTACACCACCCGCTGGCCCAGCGACGCCACCTTCGCCATGAACGAGGGCACCGCCGAGTACTTCGCCGGCGCCACCCGCGACGGCGGCGTCAAGGCCCGCAAGTACATGCTGCGCCAGATCGGCTGGGACGACCAGGCCGGCACCCCGCGCCTGAGCGTCGACCAGATCCTCCACGCGACCTGGAACGGACTGGGCTTCCGCGCCTACCCGTACTCCGCCGCCTTCTTCAACCTGCTCGGCGAGAAGCACCCCGACCAGCTCGCCGAGATGTACCGCCTGCTGCGCGCCGACGACCGCACCGGCTACGACGCCTGGCGCGACCGCCTCGGCAGGGACACGGCCCTCCAGCGCGAGTACACCGCCTACCTGGACGCCGAGGTCCCGCTCGCGGACGGCCTCTTCGTCCCCAACACCACCTACACGGCCAACGGTTCGCTGAACTACGCCTGGGCCTCCGAGATCCGCAACGCCTTCGCCGCCGCCACGCAGAACACACCCGACTGCAAGGACAACGGCGACTGGGACAACAAGATGCGCTTCACCTGCACCGGCCGCATCACGGCCAACCTGACCAACGCCGCCGACTCCGGCCAGACCCGCAAGGACATGGCCGCCACCGTCGACCACTTCCTCCTCGGCCGCGCCGGCGCGGCCGCCAACAACATGGCCGACATGAACTGCTGGTTCGGCAAGGTCGACGTCTGGCCCTCCGGCCAGGCCGGCACCGCCGACTACACCTGCGAGGGCCCGCTGCGCCGCTGACGACGCCGCCCGTGCACGACGCGCCCGGTCCACCGCCCGAACGGGCCACCGGGCGCGTCGTGCACACCGCCCTCGGTCGTCGTCACCGGGTCACGGGCCGCGCAGTACGGCGGCCGGCGTGCACAGGAGGCGGTGACCCACCGTGGCGGCCTCGTCGGGTACGAGCAGCCGTGCCCCGCGGGCAGCAACAGAACAGGGGTGCGTCGTCGTCACCGACCGACTCGGCGCCGCACGGGGTGATCCCGTCGGCGTCGACCGTGATCACCGGATCACCGGATCACCGGATCACCGGCCGTCGTCGTGCCCGAGACCACGGCCGGGCGCGCTCATGTCGCCCGTCCTCGGCGTGCCGTCGGCGAGCCCGTAGCGCAGGAACACCGTGCCCGTGGGTCCGGCCACCGGTGCTTCGAGCAGCGTGACGTTCGTGGGCACCGCGCCGCCGTCGAAGACCTTCTTCCCGACTCCGAGCACGACGGGGTGCACCCACAGGTCGAGGCGGTCGAAGAGCCTGTCCCGCAGGAGGGTCTGCACCAGGTCCAGGCTCCCGACGACCTTCACGTGCTCGTGCCGGTCGCGGATCGCGCGCACCGCGTCGGCCAGGTCCGGGCCGAGCCGCGTCGATCCGGCCCACGGGAGCTCGGGCGTGCCGCGCGAGGCCACGTACTTCGGGACGCGGTTGAAGAGCTCGGCGATCTCGCCCTCCGTCTGGCGCGGCCAGTAGGAGGCGAAGAGGTCGTAGGTGCGTCGGCCGAGCAGGAGGGCGTCCGTCCCCTCGTACGCGGCAGCGATCTGCGCCCCGGTGACGTCGTCCAGCAGCGGCACCTGCCAGCCGCCGAACGGGAACCCCGCAGGGTCCTCGTCCGGTCCGCCCGGCGCCTGCCCCACGAGGTCCAGGGTCGCGAACAGCTCGATGTGGATGAGGCCCATGTCTGTACTCCCGATCCGTCCGGTGGTCCCTGTCGAGATGTAGACCCCCCGGGGCCGGAAAACTCATCGCCACGCCGTCCCGCCGTCATGCCCTCGGGTTCCGCTCGGTGGCGCAGCGGCCCCGCTTCCCCAGGCGGGGCGATCCCGGCGCGCGCGCAGCGCGACCACAACGCGCGCCGGTCGCGTGGCCGTGCCGCCCGCGCGGGGCCGATTACCTCACCACCACCGGCCCGGGCGGGCGGGCGTACGTGCGGTCGTCCCTTCATTCCCCCCGTGGGAGGTCAGCGCTGGTAGCCGAGGTGTCGGCGGGCCGCGACGACGAGTGCGTGCCCGTCGGACCTGGTCCACGGCCGGCCCGGCCCGAACAGCCTCGTGATTCCGTTCGGTTCGAGCAGGGTGTCCGGCTTGGCGAACATCGACCAGACGCCGAGCTGGTACTTCAGGAAGTCGAGGGCGCCGCGGAACGCGTCGTCGAGCGATCCCGCGCGCAGGGTTTCGTCGGGGACGCTGTGGATCAGGCATTGCGCGAAGTACGACGGGAGGGCCCTGGACGCCCCCGCCGAGGCCGGATCGGACGCGACCGCCTTGAGGGCGCGGACCGCGTACGTGTAGCGGTGGCCGGTCGCGGTGTCCTTCGCCCGCCCGTTCTCCAGCTGCTGCCGAGGCCAGTTGACGAGGTGCCTGCCGTCCCGGGTGAACACGACGGTGCCGCGCTGCTCGGTGCCCATCAGCACGGGCCGGTGGAGGTAGCCGAAGCACGGCACCACCCGGACGCCCGGCCGGCCGCCCGGAACACCGGGGACGCGGAGAGCGGTTGCGCGGCCGGTGTCGACGGCGTCGTGGACGGCCGTCAGCGCGGCGCCGAGTTCGGACCGGAACTCCGCCGGCGTCCAGCGGCCGCCGTACGCCCGGTGCTGGCGGGCGAGGCCCGGGGACGACACGCCGGCCGCGGCGCCGTGGAAGGTCCGTTCGGTGAACTCGACCCTGATGTCGATGTCGACGGTGCTGTCGAGGTGAGTGCCGTTCGCCCAGGATCCGATGGGTTCCACCAGCAGCCCGAGATCCGCGAACGCCGGATGCCGTGCCACCGCCTCGGCCACCAGCTGCCGCGCGTCCTCCAACCACTCCCGGTCCGAGGCTGTCCGGGGCTCGGCCCACCGGGCGAGCTCCGCGATCCGCTGCGAGTCCGTCAGTGGCATGCCCGCTCCTCCTCCTCGGCGCCGCCGCCGGTCCACGGCCACCGGCCGTCCTCGCGCCGCACGGGGGAGACCCCGCAGGCCGGCCCCGCCCCGCCGGCGCCCACCGTCGGCAGGAACAGCCGGTACTTCCGGGGCCGTCGGACGCCGATCTGCGCCTCCAGCCCCACGAGCCCGGCCGGCGACGGCACCGGGTCGATCCGGAACCGGTGCCCGATCGCGCCGAACGGGGATTCGGGCACCGCCGCCGATGCGCGGGCCGACTCCTGCGCCCGCTCCCGTACACCCGTCCACAACCGATCGTCCATGGGGCGGAGAGTAGCCTGCAGGTGTGACACGCGATCCGGTGGCGGAGGACCACGCCGGAACGCGGTGTCTCAGCGCAGCCGACCGTCGTCCCGGGTCGTGGAAACGGGCACCGGGCACCGGGACGACGACGCCGAGGCCCTGGCGAGGGGCTTGACGGCGCCGAAGACGGGAAGCGGCAGGTCGGTCGTGCCTGGCCCGATGACGCGGTGAACCTCTTCTCCCGTCGTCAGCAGCCCCCACCGCAGCCATTCCCGGACGCGGATCGCCCGCAGCGTGTCGGGCCGGCGACCGCCGCGGCGCGCTCCGCCCGGTGTCCGGCGGCCAGGAGCCGAGCCGTGGCCCGGACGCACCTCGGCCGCTCGGACCGCCGCACCCGGATCGACGGATCGCCGTCACCCGTTCGCCACCGCCACTGCACCGCCACCGCACCGCCACCGCCGGTGGTCCGGTGATCGGACTCCGGGTCGGAAGCTAGTGCTGAAGATCAGTCAACTCAATGGAAAAAGACGCTTGTTGCAGCCTGCAAAACATGTCAGGGCGGGCCTTGACCGCGGTGAACGCGAAACGATTCAGTGTGCGCCAACATCGTCCCCCACGGCGCCTGTCGGCCGACCCGGCCCCCACCGGGTCTGATCGGCGTGCGCGCGATGTACGAAAGGGATACACGTGCCCAGAGCTCGTATGAAGGCAGTGCTGGCCGGTCTGATGGCAGCCGGTTCCCTGGCCGCCGCGGCCCTCGTGCCCGGTACGGCGTCCGCCGCCACCCCCACCCCGGCGGACGAATGCGCGGTGGCGCCCGGCTGGTCGAAGGGCGCCAACTACCAGGCGCACGACATCGTTCGGTACACCGACGGCAGGATCTACGTCGCCCAGCGCGACAATCCCGGTTACGACCCCACGGTGAGCACGTACTACTGGTCGCCGTACACCTGTGGAACCGGTGGCAACCCGTACCCGAACAGCTTCGTGGTGAGCGAGGCCCAGTTCGACCAGATGTTCCCGAACCGGAATCCCGCCTACACCTACCAGGGCCTGGTGGATGCCATGAAGGCGTTCCCGGCGTTCGCGCACACCGGTGACAGCACGATGCGCAAGCAGGAGGCCGCGGCCTTCCTCGCGAACATCAGCCATGAGACCGCGGGGCTGTACTACATCAAGGAGGTCAACGAGGCGAACTACCCGCACTACTGCGACACCGGCCAGCCCTACGGCTGCCCGGCCGGCCAGTCGGCGTACTACGGGCGCGGCCCGATCCAGCTGAGCTGGAACTACAACTACAAGCGGGTGGGCGACTTCCTGGGCATCGACCTGCTGAACGACCCCTGGCTGGTGGAGAACGATCCGGCCGTCGCCATGATGACCGCCCTCTGGTACTGGAACACCCAGAACGGGCCGGGCCCGATCACCGGGCACGACGCCATGATCAGCGGCGCCGGCTTCGGGCAGTCGATCCGCTCGATCAACGGCGCGCTGGAATGCGACGGCAAGAACCCGCGCCAGGTGGAGAGCCGCGTCAACCGGTACAAGGCGTTCACGCAGATCCTCGGCGCGCCGACGGGATCCGGCGTCCCCTGCTGACCCCTCGCGGCTGACCGCGGTTGCGGGCCGGGCGTCCTCGCCCGGCCCGCAACCGTGCGGGTGGGGTCCTGGAGGCGGTCCTGCGAAGAACACCCCGGCCACCGTGAGCAGCGGCCTGCCCGGCCTGCCGTGAACAGGCGGGCCCGGCCGGGCGGCGCGTGAAGCTCGGGTGGGTGACGCCGCTCGGAGCGGCTGTCAGGGGCCCTCGGCGACCACCGACTTCGCGGTCTGCAGCATCGCGTCGTTGGCGGCCTTCGCCGCAGTCAGCTCCGACTGCCGCAGCCGGATCAGTTCCTGCTCGTACGCGGCCTCCACGGTGAACCACACCCCCACCACGTTGACCCGTTCCTTGCACTCGACGTCGGCGGTGGCGGTGGTGATCTCCTGCGTCGTCGGCCTGTCGGTGGCCGCCCAGCGGGGGTCCTTCAGCGCGTCCCCCGGGGTGGCGTAGGAGTACCCGCGCTCGGCCATGCACCGCGACCAGTCCTGGAAGACGGCCTTGACCCGGGGGTCCTCGCGCGAACGCTCGAAGCCCTCGTAGTTGACGCCCACCGCGACGTCCGCGTCCCGGCCGGTGCCGCCATGGGCGGTCAGCTCCCGCTGGGCGTCGGCGATGCACCCGCCGGCGGGGAGCCGACGGCCGCGGTACTCGACGGCGGTGCCGGAGGCGGGCCTGCCGTCCGCCCCGAGGCCCGCGCCGAGCACGGTGGTGACGTCGGGGCTCAGCGAGGGGGCGGCGGCCGGCTTCTTCCCGCGGTCCGTGTCGGGGGAGTGGTAGCCGTTCACCGAGACGTCGGAGACGTCGACCGGGTCGTAGCGGTGCGTGGTCTGGGTCTCCGCGGGCGCGACCGGGGCCGGCGCGGAGTAGTCCAGGCCGAAGCCCCGCACGCACCGGGTGACCAGGACGCCCTGGGCCTCGTCGTACTGCCGGAACTGCTCTCCGCTCAGCAGGTAGGCCTCGATCGGCAGGGCCCGGTCGTCGGCGCGGGCAAGCCGGGGCACGTCCCCGATCGGCGGCGGCTTCATGGCGGCCAGGGAAGCGGACGGCGGCGGCGCGGTCGCGGTCGCGCCGCCCTCGGGGGCGCAGCCGGCGACCAGGGCCAGCGTGGCGGGCAGCAGCAGGGCCGACAGTGACCGGCCGCGGCGCGGGGGTGTCATGCGGAGCTCCTCGGGCACCCGCCCGCGCGGCGCGGCGGGCGGTTGGGGCAGGTGGTTCGGCGGGTGGGGCGTGGCCCGGGTGCCGGACCCCGGTGAACGGGGTCCGGCACCCGGGCCGGTGCCTGCTTAGCGGGGTTCCCAGCTCTGCGAGTGGTTGTTGTTGCGCATGTCGATCGAGCCGCCGTTCCACGGCACCGCGCCCAGGTTCACCCACGAGTCGTGCGGGACGTACTGGTTCGGGCCGGTGTCGCGGATGCTGTACTCGCGGTAGTGGACCCGGAGGTTGAAGTTGTGGTCCATGTTCCACACCGAGGCGGCGTTGTTCATGACGGCCTGGCCGTTGCCGGCGCCGCCGCCACCGAAGTAGCCGTCGTAGTTACCGGCCTCGCCCTTGCCGAACTTGGCGCCCTGGAGGTTGGGGCTGTAGTAGACGCACGCGTCGCCGGTGACACAGCCGCCGCTGCTGGCGAAGGCCGGCGCGGAGGCGCCGAGCAGCACCGCACCCACGGTGGCCGCGGCGAGTACGCCGGCCGCGATCTTCTTCTTCATTTCATTGCCTCTCGATCGGTGGTTCGAGAATTCTGCGCGCCCTCGTCGTCACGGCGCCCGGTGAATTCCCGGATCGGCTCCGGGCTGTGCACCGCCCGGCAGGAAACGACTCTGCCGCAGCGGCCGGACCGGTTCGAGGGAAAAAACGAGCTTTGAGACGTCTCACTCGGCCGCGCGGCGTTGACCTGCGGTTTGAGAAGCTCGCCCGCCTTACTGTGAGACGCCGCCGTTCCGCGCGATGGGCGATTCGGTGGCTTTCTCCCGGGTTTTCGTCTTCGTTGTGACTGTTCCGCAGTGGTACCGGTTCTGACGTTGTTTCAGGCTGCCCGGATGAGGAATTGCCACTGGCAAGGCAAGCGGAACTATGCGTTCCGGTGCCGCTGGCGGCCCGGACCGGCCGGAGAGCGCCGAAATGATTTCCGAAAGGAATTCCGGGCGTCCGGGCGCGGCGCGGACACCCACCGGTGCGGCCGGGGAAGGGAAGCGGCCGGCCGATCCGGTGGGGCCGCAGGCGTTCGCCGCGCACCTGGCACGGACCGCACCGGTCGTCCGGGTGAGAGTCCGCCTCGGGTACGAGGCGGGGCGAATTTCGGACGACAGGACGGTGGGTTTCCGGGACGATGACGCCTGCTGCGCGGGACGGGTGTGTTGGTGGACGGGATGACGATGACGGGGACGCTGCTGGAAGCGCTGGACGCCGTGGTGTGGGAAGGGCTTGCGACGGCGCATCCGGTCGACTCGGTCGACGATGTTTCGCGGGCGCTTCGCCGGCTCGCCCTGACGAGCACGGCGGCGACGGAGGAAGACTGCTACCCGCTGTACTCCCTCATCACGAGGGAGGGGCGTGCGACGCCGACCGCGACGGCAGTGGCCCTGCCGTTCGTCGTCGCGCTCGCCGCCGATCCGGCCCTGTCCACGGCGGTACGGGTGGAGCTCATCGAGCTGCTGGTGGCCTTGCAAGCGCCGGAAGTGATGGGCTTCGACTGGACGCAGGCGCGTGCGCTGCTCGCGGATCCGCAGCCGGCGGTGCGACGGGAGGCCCTGCCCCTGGCAGGGGGGATCGGACAGCTGCTCGAACGGTGGCGGACGGAGACCGACCCGACGGTCCGCGTCCCGCTGCTGCTCGCCCTCGGCGAGGCGGTAGCCGCAGGGGCCGGCCAGACCGGAAGCGACGACGAAGTCGACGGGGTGCGGACGGTGCTGGCGGGGCTGGTGGACGGGGACGACCCGGTGCTCCGGGTCGCGGCCGTGCACGCCTCGGCGGAATTCGACCGGGAACTGCCGGTCCGGCACCTGGACCGGCTGATCGAGCTGTACTGCGACGCCGCGGAGCGGCCACGGTTCGAAGAAGTCTGGTACACCCCGGGCGTCAACGGCCCCTGGACCCGTGAGGACGTGGTCCGCTCGACGGCGTGGAAGCTCGCGCACGATCCTGACGCCGAACTCCGCTTCGCCGTCCGGCTGGCCGAGACGGCGGACCGCACCCGGGACGCCGCGCTCTGCCGGGAGGCCCTGGACGTGGCGTGGGGCCTCCTGACCAAGCGGCGTTCCGTGGAGGCGGATCTGCTACCGCTGGCGGGCGGGTTGTTGGCCAGTCCGGACGGAGCCGTGCGGCTGAGGGCCGCGAACATCCTCGCGGTGCTGGGCCCGTCGGCGGCCCGCTACGCCGATCGGCTCGCCGCACTGCTCGGCGACGACGCGGCCGACGAGTACCTCGACGGAACGGTCGCAGAGATCGCTCGCTGGGCACTGACCCGGATCGGTGACCCGCGCGCCCTTCCCGGCCTGGTCGAGCAGCTCCGCGCGCAGGAGGAGGAGCAGGGCCGCGGCTACTGCATCGCCGATCCCCGGCGGCCGGACGTCACCGACGTGCTGATTCCACTACGCGCCCACGCGGACGTCCTGCTGCCTGCGATGCGGGAGGCGATCCGGGAGGGCGGGGCCCGAGGCGGTGCGACCCGTGCGTTCCTCGAAGTGCTGGCGGCCTGGGGTGAGGACGCACTGCCGGCGCTGCCCGACCTCCTTCCGCTGCTCGCCGACACCTGGAGCTCCGTCCATGTGCTCCACATCCTGCGAGGCCTGGGACCGGCCGCCGCCTCGGCCGCGCCGGCCCTGAGTACCTGCGAAGTCCTGGACCACCCGGGCAACCACGCCCTGGTGGCCGCGACCGCCGAGTACATCGTCGGTGGCCGGGCGGCACGGCTGCGGCTCGTCGGCGATGCCGTCATGACGGCATCGCCACCCGGGTGCGGGCCGATCGACGCCCTCGGCGACTTCGGCGCCGACGCGGCTCCCTACGCGCCCCAGGTCCGATGCGCGATGGAGAACAGCACGCACGGGACACGCCTCACCGCCGCGGTCACGCTCTGGTCGATCACGGGCCGTCCCGAGCCGAGCCTGCGGGTCCTCGAAGAGTTCGTCCTGCCGGTCGCCGACGGCGGCGACGGCTTCCACCTCCTTCGGGACGCCCTGCGGGCACTGATCCGCATCGGCGAGATCACCCCGACGATCCGGGCTGCGCTGCTGACCGTCCGGCAGTCGGACCGCCGACTCTGCACGGACGGGGGCTACCCGATGATCGTCCGCGACAAGGAACTGCGCGCACTGGTCGATCAGGCCCTGGCGGGCAGGACGTCCTCCTGAACCCGCGCCGGCTGAAGGCCGGACTTCCATCGTGGACCTGTTCGACCCACTGGGCTGTCCCTCCCATGAACTCGCCGTCCTCCGGGTGGTGGGAGGCGGAACGGCCCGCGTGGGCTCGGCCGGATTTCCGCGATCCGGGCCCACCGTCGGCGATGTTCTGACATCCTCGCCGAAAGTTTCCGATGTGCGACACGGGGTGGGCTTTGCGGTACACGATCAGCGTGAGCGCGTTCCTCGCGATCACCACCGTCGTCCGCCTGCGCCTGCGCCTGCGTCGGTGGATCCGGCCCGGCTCCCCGAACGACGACCCGGTGACTGTGCTGAGCGCCGCCGCCCCCGGGGCGCTGATCGCCGCACCGCGCCGGGCCGGAGCATCCACCAGGCCGTCGACCACGAGCCCTGTCGCGGGGGCCGGGGACAGGAGGGTTCACCAGTGACCAGCCCGGACGAAACCGCGGCCCCCCGGCCCGCGGACGCCGGTCCGCGGGCCGCGCACCGCCCCGCCGCCTGGGTACGCACCCGGCTGCGCGCGGCCCCGCTCGCCGCGCTGCTCACCGCCGCCCTCGCGTTCGGCACCGTCTTCCTGGCGACGGCCTACCCCCGCCTGCTCGACCGGACCGCCGACCAGGGCCTGCGCGAGTTCCTGCGCGACCGGGGCCCGGCGGCCACCAGCGTCTTCGCCGTGTCCGACCGGGGCATCGACGACCGGGGCCGGGTCGACCGGGCCGAGGGCCCGCGGGCCGACGCCGCGCGCCTGGACACCGACGCCGCCCTGCTCGCCGCCCGCACCGGCATCCTCGGCGTCGCTCCGGGCGACGTGGTCCACGGTTCCCGCAGCCGCAAGCCGCGCACCCTCGTCGACCCCGGTCTGACCCGGCCCGACGACGCCGACCCGACGATGGACCTGCTCTACGTCCAGGGCCTGCGCGACCACGTGACGCTCGCCGAGGGCAGCTGGCCCGGCACCCCGGTACCGGGGCAGCCCGTCCCGATCGCGATCAGCCGCGACGCCGCGGACACCATGGGCATCCGCCTCGGTGCCGTCCTCAGGACCGGTTCGTCCTCGCTCGACGACGAGGCACCCCGGGCCGAGGTGGTCGGCATCCTCCGCGTCAACGACCACAACGACCCCTACTGGACCGACCTGCCCTGCCCCGACCGGGCCTGTCTCAACGTCCTCCGGCGCCAGGGCAAGCTGCCCGCCAGGTACTGGCGCACCGCCGGCCTGGTCGACGGCACCGCCCTCGAACAGGTGCGGACCTGGCAGCTCGGCGCCCAGGACTTCTGGCGCCTGCCCGTCGGCGTCGACGGCCTGCGCGCCGACCGCCTCGCCGAGACCGACCAGGCGCTCGCCTCCTACCTCACCGGGGCCACCGCCAACACCCTGGCCAACGAGACCCAGCGCCCCGGCCTGCGGATCACCTCCCCGCTTCCCGTGCTCTTCCGCCAGGCCACCGCCCGCAGGGAAGCGGCCGCATCGCTCGCCACGATCGGCCCGGCCGGCCTCGCCGGCGTCGGCGCCGTCGTGCTCTGCCTGGCCGTTGCACTCACCGGCGACCGACGGCTTGCCGAACTGCGACTGCTCCAGGCCCGCGGCGCCTCCCGCACCGGCGCCGTGCGGCGGCTGCTCGGCGAGGGCGCGGTGACCGTCCTGCCGGCCTCCGCCCTCGCGACCGCGCTCGCCCTGTGGCTGCTTCCCACCCCGCGCTGGGGCACCGCCGTCCTGGCCGCCACCGCCGTCGCCCTGTTCAGCCTGCTCGCCTTCCCGCTGCGCGCCGCCCGGCTCTGGTCCCGAGCCCGGCCCGGCGGCCGCCGCCGACGCCTGGTCGCCGAACTCGCCGTCCTGGCCCTGACCGCCGCCGCCGTGGCGGAGGTCCGGCGGCGCGGCGTCGCCACCACCGAAGAGGGCGCCGACCCGCTGCTGGTCGTCGCGCCGCTGCTGCTCGCCCTCACCGGCGGACTGCTGCTCGCCCGCCTCCAACCACTGCCGCTCGGCGCCCTCGGCCGGATCGCCGCCCGGCGGCCCGGCGCCGTCGGCTTCCTCGGCCTGGCCCGCGCCGCCTGCGGCACCGGCGAACGCAAGGGCCCCTCCGCGCTGCCGCTGCTCGCCCTGCTGCTCGCCGTCACCACCGCCGGCTTCGGCGCCACCGTGCTGGGCGCCGTCGACACCGCCCGCGCCCACGCCGCCCGGATCAGCGTCGGCGGCGACGCCTCCGTGCTCGTCCCGATCGGCGTCACCGTCCCACCCGCCTTCTCCGAGGCCGCCGCCGAGCTGCCCGGCATCCGGGCCTCCGCGCCGGTCTGGGCCGACACCGAGGTCTTCGTCCTCGGCGGCGGCGACACCATCCGGATCTTCGCCGTGGTCGCCGAACCGGCCGCGTACGCGGAGATCTCCCGCTCGCTCGGCCGCGGCGCCTTCGACCCCGCCGCGCTGTCCGGCGGCGCCGGCGGATCGGACACGCCGGTGCCCGCCCTGCTCTCCACCGCGCTCGCCAAGCAGCTCGGCCCCGAGAGCACCCACCGCCTGGGCCTGCCGAACGGCGGCGAACTGCTCACCGCCACCGCCGGCACCGTCGACGCCACCCCCGCCCTCCAGGGCGACGACCGCCTGTTCGTCGTCCTGCCGGCCGGCCCGGCCGCCGCCCTCGTCCCCGAACTCGGCCGTCCCAACCTCTGGCTGGCCACCGGCCCCGTCGACCAGGACGCCCTCCGACGCCTGGTGCGCGAACGCATCGCCACCGGCAACGAACGCACCGCGCCCGCCCCCGACGGCCAGGCCGCCCTGCCGGACGGCTACACCGTGCGCACCAGCGCCGCCGTCACCGCCGAACTGGGCGACGACCCGCTCCAGGACTCCGCGGCCCGGCTGTTCTGGACAGCCGTCCTCGGGGCGGGCGCCCTCGCCCTGCTCGCGGCCCTGCTGACCCTGGTCCGGGCCGCCCCCGAACGCACCGCCCTGCTCGCCCGGCTGCGCACCATGGGCCTGCGTCCCCGGCAGGGCCTGGCCCTCATCCTGGTCGAGACCCTGCCGCAGACCGTGGCCGCGGCGGTCGGCGGTGGCCTCGTCGCCCTGGGCGCCGTCGCCCTGCTCGGCCCGTCCTTCGACCTGTCGATCCTGGTCGGCGCGGAGACCCCGCGCGGCCTGCCGGTCGCCGTCCCGCCGGTCCTGCTGCAGACCGCCGGCCTCGCCGCGCTCGTCGCGGCCGGCGTCGTCGCCGAGGCACTCATCGCCGGCCGGCGCCAGATCACCACCGAACTGCGCGCGGGGGACCAGCGATGACAGCCCCGGCAGCCCCGGCCAGGCCACGACGCGACCTCCCCCACTGGTGTTCGGCAGGGGAGTGGCTCCATCGAGCGGTAGCGACGTCGCTTGTCGACGGGTTTGGGAAGCGCCCTGTTCCACGGATGGACGATGTCGACGAGTTTGGGGGCACCGGGGTTCTTGCTGCCGACGCGAATGGGGACACCTGTCGCCGGGCAGCCCGGCACGGATCCGTCCGCAAGGTCGAACGTCGGGTTGTGCCGGGTGTGTCAGAGCCGTCTCGTGGTGAACAAGGTGGTCCCGCGTACCGCGTCCACTTCCTTCCGCTCGGTCTCGGTGAACCCGACCTTGGCCAGCACTCGGCGAGAAGCGGTGTTCCAGTCCCAGACGGTGGCCCACAGGCGTTCGTATCCGGATGATCGCGCCCAGTCCAGAACCGCCAACGAGGCCTCGGTCGCGTATCCCTGACACCAGACTCGGCGCAGCAGCTCGAATGCCAGTTCCGGCTCGCCTGCCGCTCCTCGCCCGCTGTCGACCAGCCCGCAGTAGCCGATGACGTCACCAGACGCCTTCCGCTCGACCGCCAGCAACCCGTTCGACCACACCTTGTGGGTGCGGATCGAATCTGCGAGCTCCGCGACCGTGGGGTGTCCGTCCGTGTCGATCCGGCGGTGCGGCGGCACTCGTGGATCGCGTTCGGTCCACAGCTCACGCTGGACGACAGCCTCGTCCACTCGCCAAGGCCTGAGCAGCAGCCGACTCGTCTCGAGTAGAACCTCGCTGCCCGGCGCGTCAACAGTCATGGCAGCAACCATCTCACAGGCGAACGGGTCGGCCACGTCCGGCTGGAACGGCTCGAACGGCTCGGTGGTGCGGATCGCGTGTGCCAGGTCGCGGTAGACCTGGCGCACGTTGCTACCCGGATGCTGTCTGCCATGTCGGTGTTCCTTCCTTGCCGCCCGAACGGGTCGGGACGGTCCGGATGATGTCGAGTTCGGGGGAAGGATCCGCGGGCGGGAACACGGCCGGGTCACCGGTCACGTTCCCGCCCGCGACGTCGGGGGATCAGGGGGCGGCGACGGCCGAGTCCTTGGCGGCGTCCTTCGCCACAGCCTCGGCATCGCGCAGCACCACGAAGGTGACCAGCCAGCCCAGGAAGACGAAGCCGGCCGCGCAGACGAACGCGAGGCTGTAGCCGTCGCGCAGCGCCGCGATCTGCGCGACGCCATCGGCGACGCGGCTGTTGCTGTGCGAGGTGGCCACCGTGGCCAGCACCGCCAGGCCGACCGCAGCACCCGCCTGCTGGGCGGTGTTGTTCAGGCCGGAGGCCAGACCGGCGTCGCTGGGCCGGGCGCCGGACATGGCGCGCATGATGACCGAGGGAATGGTCAGGCCCATGCCCAGGCCCTGGATGACCAGGGTCGGCGCGACGTCCACCCAGTAGTCACCGTCGACCGGCGCCCGGCTGAGCAGCAGCAGACCGACGCCCAGCAGCAGCAGGCCGGTCAGCAGGACCCGGCGGGTGCCGAAGCGGGCGACCAGCTTGGCGGAGAAGAACAGCGAGATGGTGCCGATCACCAGCGGCGCCGGCAGGAACGCCAGGCCGGTCTGCATCGAGTCGAAGCCGAGCACCCGCTGAAGGTAGAGCGCGTTCAGGAACTGGAAGCCGAAGCCGGCCGCGAAGGCCAGCACGACCACGGTGTTGGCGCCGTCGATCTCCCGGTTGCGGAAGATCCGCAGGGCCAGCAGCGGGCTGGCCGCCTTGGCCTGGCGCAGCAGGAACCCGGCCAGCAGCACCAGCGAGATCAGGCCGTAGGCGGCGAGCTCACCGCCGCCGTACTGGTCCTCGGAGACCTGCGAGATGGTGAAGACGCCCAGCGAGAGGCCCAGCGTGACCAGCAGTGCGCCGAGCGCGTCGGCCCCCGCCCTCAGCCCGAGTCCGGCCTGTGGGGTGAGCTCGCGCAGGCCCGCGATGCCGGCCACCACGCCGATCGGCAGGTTGATCAGGAAGACCCAGTGCCAGCCCAGCGCGTCGGTGATCACGCCGCCCGCGATCAGGCCGACCGAAGCGCCGCCCGCGGAGACGAAGCTGTAGATGCCCATCGCCTTGGCCTGCTCACCGGGCTCCGGGTAGAGGCCCACGATCATGCCGAGCACCACGGCGGAGGCGAGTGCCGCGCCGACGCCTTGGACGAACCGTCCGGCGATCAGCAGTCCTGCGGTGTTCGCGACGCCGCAGATCAGCGAGGCGACCGTGAAGGTCGCCAGGCCGGCCAGGAAGACCTTCTTGTTGCCGATCAGGTCGCCCAGCCGCCCGGAGAGCAGCAGCAGGCCGGCGAACGCGATCAGGTAGGAGTTGACGACCCAGGACAGGCCGCCCTGCGAGAACTCCAGGTCGTTCTGGATCGTGGGAAGGGCGACAGTGACGATCGTCCCGTCCAAGATGATCATCAACTGCATCGCGCACAGGATCGTCAGCGCCCTGCCACGAGAACTTGCTTGACCGGTGTCCGTGCGGTTCACAATCGTCGCCTTCTCCCTAGGTGCACGTCTTGTTACGGAGTACATGGTCTGGAACTATTGGGCCGTGCGGAAGGAGGAACTTCTATGTCCCAGAGGAACAGCGATGTGACCCCGCAGGTCAGCGGCCTGCCGGAGTGCGAATCCCCTGCGGCCGAGGCTGCCTGCTCGGTGCTCGAGGTCCTCGGTCGGGTGAGCGGGAAGTGGAGCATCGGGATCCTGCTGGTCACCACCCAGGGACCCACCCGGTTCACCGAGCTGGAGCGCCAGGTCAAGGGGATCAGCCGACGGATGCTCACCCTGACGCTGCGCAACCTGGAGCGGGACGGCCTGCTGGAGCGGACCGTCTACCCGACCGTGCCGCCCAAGGTCGAGTACCAGGCCACCCCGATGGCCTGTGAGCTGTACGACTCGCTGTTGGCGCTGACCGGTTGGGCCGAGCGCCATCTGCACGAGATCGACCGCTCCCGGCTGGAGTACGACGAGCGCACCGCCCCGGCCGAGGGCCGCGTCCCGGTCGCATCAACCGCAATTCCGCACAATCGCTCATCGGCCGCGAAGTAGCGCTTCACTCCCACCTCGGAAGCGGTGTGGCACGTGATGTCCAATGCGCGTCGGGCCGGCGAACGTCCGTCTCGACGCCACCGAGCTCGGCGAGTGCTTCGGATACTCATCCCGAACAGCAGCGGCCCCACACTCACGAAGGGCTCGAATGCCCACTGCTGTCGTTCGCTGTCCGGCAGAGCGTTCCACAAGCTCATTGCGGCGCAACCTACGACGATCCACTCGGCCGAGATCTGGGGCCTGCTGGCACTACCCCGCCTGCGGACGGGGATTCGGGGGTGGACGTTGGGGATGTGAGTACGTGACGAGGCGCGCGCTGGCGGGTGGGGGCGTTACTCGAACGGTTCGTCGCTCCAGCGGAACCAGGCCTGGTCGCCGTCGATGTGAAGCAGGAACTCGGCGACGGGCCCTGTTGGCGCGGCCAGGAGCAGGCGGCCGCAGATCTGATCGATGACTGGCTCCCACTGGTCCCAGTCCTCCGCTTCGAGCAGCGCGAGCTCCCGGTCGAACAGTGGCTTCCAGACGGCGAATGCCGGCGTCGCCGAGAAGCGACCGGACAGCCAGGGGACGTCACCCTCCTCGATCACGATCTCCCCGACCAGCTCGTCCCCCTGCAGCAGCCGCCAAACCTCACCCGCCGCCCACACGCCCGTCGCCCTCCACGCCATCATCAACCGACCCGGCAACACCCGGCCACGTACCTGCGACAACCGAGAAGTCGCAGATCCAGGCCCTGGACCGCTCCCAACCGGTGCTGCCGATGATGCCCGGGGTTCCCGAACGCCGCAGCCACGACTCCGTCCGCGCGGGAACCGCCGCCCTCTTCGCCACACTCGACACCGCCACCGACAAGGAGCGCCGAAGCCGGGACCGGTACCCGAGGGGTCACCGGCCGGCGCCCCGCCCGGACTCCGCGCGGCGGAGCCCTGGGCGCGGCGCCGGCCGCCGTCGACGGATCAGACGGCCGGCCTGCGGACGGTGGCCGGTTCGGTGGTGAGGAGTGCCGTGATCTCATCGGCGAGGTGCGGGCCGAGCTCGCCCCAGCCGTCCTTGTAGCCGTAGACGCCGCCCAGGGTGCGGGCCTCGTAGTCGCCGTTCAGGATCTCGATGTCGTTGGCCGTGATGAGTGCCGGGTGGGCGACACCGACGGCCGACGAGACCTTCATCAGCTCCTTGCGCAGGGTGCGCAGGTAGACGGCGGCCCGGGTGGCCTTCGAGGCCGGGTCGAGGCCGCGGGCCAGCCACGGGTTCTGGGTGGCGATGCCGGTGGGACACCTGTCGGTGTGGCACTTCTGCGCCTGGATGCAGCCGATGGACAGCATCGCCTCACGGGCCACGTTGATCATGTCGGCACCCAGGGCGAAGGCGACCGCGGCGTTCTCGGGCAGGCCGAGCTTGCCGGAGCCGATGAAGGTCAGGTCGTCGGTCAGCCCCAGCTCGGCGAAGGTGCCGTAGACGCGGGAGAAGCCCATCCGGAACGGCAGCGACACCGAGTCGGCGAACATCCGCGGGGCCGCGCCGGTACCGCCCTCGCCCCCGTCGATGGTCACGAAGTCGACACCACGGTCACCACGTGCCATCAGCGCGGCCAGCTCCTGCCAGAAGCCCATCTCGCCCACCGCGCTCTTGACCCCGACCGGCACTCCGGTCTCGGTGGCGAGCAACTCGACGAAGTCGAGCATCGAGTCGACGTCGCTGAACGCGGTGTGCCGCGACGGGGACGCGCAGTCCTCGCCGACCGGAATGCCGCGGATCCCGGCGATCTCCGGGGTCACCTTCGCGCCCGGCAGCATCCCTCCCAGCCCCGGCTTGGCGCCCTGGGAGAGCTTGATCTCTATCGCCTTGACCGGGGCGCCGGCGACCACCTCCTTGAGCTTGTCGAGGTTGAAACTGCCGTCCTCGTTGCGGCAGCCGAAGTACGACGTACCGAGCTGGAGGACGAGGTCGCCGCCGTTGCGGTGGTAGGGCGAGAGGCCGCCCTCGCCCGTGTTGTGCATCGCGCCCGCCAGCGCCGCCCCCTTGTTGAGCGCCGTGATGGCCGCGCCGGAGAGCGATCCGAAGCTCATCGCGGAGATGTTCACCACGCTCGCCGGTCGGAACGCCTTGGCGCGCCCGCGCGGCCCGCCCAGCACCTTGGCCGAGGGTAGGGGAGCCTGCGGGTCGTGCGCGTCGGGCAGAGCGCCGGCGAACGTGCGCTGCTTCAGGTAGGCGTGCCCCTGCACGTGCGCGACGTCGACTTCGGTTCCGAACCCGAAGTAGTTGTTCTCCTCCTTCGCCGACGCGTAGATCCAGGTGCGCTGGTCACGACTGAACGGGCGCTCCTCCTCGTTCGAGGCCACGATGTACTGCCGCAGCTCCGGCCCTATCCGCTCCACCAGGTACCGGGCGTGCCCGACCACCGGGAAGTTCCGGAGCAGTGCGTGCCTCTTCTGGATGAGGTCGCGGGCAGCCAGAAGCGTCACCGCTGTTGCGGCGGCCGCGCCGATCCTTCGGGCGTGCATGAACGTTCCTCCTCGATGCACGACTCCATCGCCAGGCGGTGGAGTCGCGTTGTGTCGTGTCGGGCGGTGGACGCACGGCCGAGCGGGCATCAGCGTCCGTCGAAGAATGCGAAATGATAGTAAAAGGGCAGGCGGACAGGGATGTGGCCAGGGGCTGCTCCCGGGTTCGGCTGCGCGTTAGCGGGAGACGGGGGACAAGGAGGCAGGGGATCGGTGAGGGTCGCGATCCGCGCGCTTCGCGCGACCGCTCCCACGGTGGCGTCGGCGACCCCCGCCCCCGCCCCCGCATGATCGCCCAGAAGATGCCCGGCGATGTCACCCGGCGCCTCTTCGAGGCCCGCGACGCCGGAGCCACCCAAGCCCAACGGAGAGCCGGATGACCGACTCGGTGCACTCTCGGTCGCGCCGCTGCTGGGTGGCCCGGTCCCGCATCCGCTGGACCGCGCCCTCGTCGGTGGCGGCGGCCGGGGCCATCACGGTCATGGAGCCGTTGCCGAGGACGGCGAGGAGTTCCTGCTCGACCTCGCGGGTCAGTGGACCTGGTCGTCGATGGCGATGCGGTCTGCGGCCTTCACCCGTGGGTGAGGTGGGGCGGGCGACGGTGGGTTCGTTCGGTCGATGCTTGAGGGTGCTTGTCCTTCACGTCTGTGCGCGTCGCCGGGGCGACAGGAGGGGTCAGCGCGCGAAGCTCCAGAATCCGATGAGCGGGGCGGCTGCGGCGACGAGGCAGACGAGGAAGGCGGCCGCCCACGTGGCCAGGCCTGCTGACGTGGTGGTGTGCTCTTCGTCCGTCGCATGAGCACGGTGTGGCAGCGGAGCCGTGTGAGGGGTCGAATGTGCTTCCACGTCTGGTCCTTCCGGTCGTCGTTCCTGTGCTGACCGAGTGTCCGGTGTGGCCGTGCCGCCGGTGCAGTCGGTGCGCAGGCGCTTGAGGCTGTCCTCGATGGAGCGCTCGGTGGCCTCGGCGGTCCACACGTGGAGGACCTTGTTGGGGTTGCCGTGCTCGAAGATGCCGCCCTTCTCGCCGAGGTCGCGCTCGCCCTCCTCCACCTCGTCGAGGATGACGCGGCCGACCTTGGTGGACAGCACGTACTCCTCACGCGGCTTGGTGGCGAGGACCTCGCCCAGGCGCTCCTCGGCCAGGCCCGCGCCGTAGAAGGGGGCGGTGTCGTAGTAGCGGACGCCCTGGTCCCAGGCGGCCTCGACGGTGGCGGCGGCCTCCTCGTCGGGGATCGCGCGGAACATGTTGCCCAGCGGGGCGGTGCCGAAGCCGAGCTTGCCGGGAAGGATCTTCTTCAGGGACATGACAGTGCCTTTTCGATCAGCGTCGCCGAGGGCATGGCGGCGCCCCGGCGTGGGGTGGCGGGCTGTCCGTTGGGGCCGGCGGCGGTGCGGGTGAGGCCGCGGCGGCGATTGCGAGGCGGCACTTCGCAGAGTCGGAGGTGAGGCGCTCCGGGTGGATGCAGAAGCGCCTTACATGTGAAGACAATAGTTGCATGCGCTTGCTATTGCAAGTGTTGTCGCTGTGCCGGACAGTCGCTCCGACGTTCAGCCGGGGCAGGGCGTCGCATCATGCGGTCCCGCCCACCTCACCGCCGCCCACAACCGCTCGCAAGCCGAAGCAGCCCCGACCGGCCCGCGCTCACCGTGCTGCCCGCCGGCACACCCGCAGGCCGGCCGAACATCGCAAGCTCTGCCCCCGGGCGGCCTGCTGCAGGCTGCCCTCGGGACCGGGAGACGCCCGGCCCGCATCGCTGGAGGAGTGCATCGTGTCCGAGGTCCTGGAGCACCCGCGGTGGCCACCTGCCGCACCGCGACTACAGCGCGCAGGTTGTCGCCGAACCGGAGGGCATGGGACGCGGGCCCGGCGGCTGGGAGCTGGGGGAGGAGAACAGCCCGCCCGGCGGCCGAGCGCTGCGCGCGCAGCTCGGATGGGGCGCCGGACAGTCACGACCACCCCGAGACCCCGGACTCCGTCCTGCTGCTCACCATGAACTGGAGCGGTATCGGCGGTATGGCTGGGACACCGAGTGTCTGATCGACGGCGACGGTCCGCGGGTGTTTCTGGACGTCCCCGCCGACGCCGAGCCCGCCACCGTGACCCCGCTCCCGGAACAGGTGATGACCAACCAGGACGACCCGGCCCGCTGGACCGGATCGGAACGCCTCCACGAAGCCGTCGTCGACATCTGGCGTGCCGACATCTGAGCCGCCACCGCCGGGCGGCATGTTCGCGGCCGAAAAGACCCTGGTCGCGCCCCTGGCCACCGCCGATCAGCGGGTCCCGTGTCTGCGCCACGGCGGCCCCACCACAGCGCCACCGGGCCGCCGGGCAGAGCAGCCGCGCCACGTCCTCCCGGCGCGGCTGGCTTCCCCCCCCCCCGGCCGGTCCCCGCGGAACGCTCCCCCCGTCGTTCCCCGGGACCCGGCCGCCTGCACCCCGTGCCCGCCCGGCCGGGTGCCCGCAGGGGAACCGGCCGCCGGGCAGCGGATTGGGGGGAGAAGATGACGACCGCCGCCGCCGGCGCCGAGCGGCGGCTGTGGCTGCGCACCGAGTACGGCGCCATCATCGGCCACACCGAGGCGTGGACCTGGGGGCGCACCGTGCGGCTGCGGCTGCGGCGGATCCTGCACGAGGACGACGGCGAGAGCGGCATCATCGACGCCCGCCAGCTGGTGATGGCGCTGCGGATGGTCCTGCGAGGCGCCCAGATGTCCCGCCGGCACCTGGCCACCGAAACGGGCCGGGCGATCCTCGACGAGGGCCTGGCCGCGTTCACCGCCGCCGTTCCCGGCGGCAAGGAGGCCCGGACGTCCTGGTCATGCCGGCGCTCGCCCTCGTCCTGAGCGCGAGCCGCTTCGGCCGCCAGGTCCGTACCACCCGCTACCAGGCACCGCGCCCGCTCGGTCTGCCCGCCGCCCACGCCAGGCCGGGCGGCGCGCTGGAGCTCGCCGACCCGCCGTGGCCCAGCCGGCGAGTCGCGTACAGGAGGCTCAGCGGGCCAGCAGGTCCTGGATCGCCCCGGCGATCTCGTCGGGTGCCTCCTCGGCCATGAAGTGCCCCGCTCGGGTCAGCCGGTGGTCCAGGTCCGGCGCCCACGCCTTCCACACCGCGGCAGCGTCGTAGCCCAGCTGTGCGCCCCAGTCCTGCTGGACGACCGTCACGGGCATGGCCAGCTGCGACCCGGCGTCGAGGTCCGCCTGGTCGTGCGTGACGTCGATGCCCGCCGAGGCCCGGTAGTCCGCGACGATCGATGTCACCGCCGCGGCGCTCGCCCGCAGGTACTCGGCACGCACATCCTCCGGAATGGCGGTTGGGTCGTTTGCCCAGGCGTCGAGGAACGAGCCGAAGAACGCGTCCGCACTGCCTGCGATCATCGCCTCCGGCAGGCCCGGCGGCTGCGCCATCAGGAAGAGGTGGTAGCCGACCGCCGCCGAGGCACCGCGCAGGACGTTCCACATGTCGAGCGTCGGCACGATGTCGAGGATGCCCAGGTGCGTGATGGTCTCGGGGTGGTCCAACCCCGCCCGGAAGGCGACCAGGGCGCCCCGGTCGTGACCGACGAGGGCGAAGCGCTCGTGGCCGAGCGCCGCCGCCAGGGACACGACGTCGGCGGCCATGGTGCGCTTGGCGTACACATCGGGGTCGGTGGCCGCCGGCTTGTCGCTGGCGCCGTAGCCCCGCAGGTCAGGACAGATCACCGTGTGCCCGTCGGCGAGCCGCTCGGCGACGTGCCGCCACATCAGGTGGGTCTGGGGAAAACCGTGCAACAGCACGACCGGGCTGCCGCTGCCGCCTACAGCGGCAGCCAGCTCCACACCGTCCGCACCGGGCAGGCGGATGTGATCGAACCCGGGAATGGTGAGCGTCATGAGGGACCGTCCTTGCGGGTCGGGGACTTGACCGGATCAGCTTGGGCGACGGCGATCAGCAACCGATCAGTACGGTTGGGAGCAGTCGGCCCCTGGCACGGATGATGGGGGCATGCGAATCGACGTGCTCGGTGCGGTGCGGGCCCTCCGCGACGACGGCAGCCCGGTTGACCTGGGTGGACCCCGCCATCGTGAGGTACTTGCCCGGCTCGTCGCCGCCGAGGGGCGGATGGTCACCACCGACACCCTGGTCGATGACCTGTGGACCGATCCGCCGGCCCGCGCCGTGGGTGCTTTGCGTACGTTCGTCGCCGCGCTGCGCCGCGCCCTCGAACCCGACCGGCCGCCCCGCGATCCGCCGCGCGTACTCGTCACCGAAGGTCCCGGCTACGCGCTGCGCCTGCCGCGCGAGGACGTGGACGTCCATCGGTTCCAGGACACCCTGGCCCGTGCCCGCCGCAACCCCGACGCGGTGACCGACCTCGGCGCGGCACTCGCGGACTGGCGTGGACCCGCCTATGCCGATGTGACCGGCTCCGCATGGGCACAGCGCGAGCGGGCCCGGCTGGAGGAATTGAGGTTGGAGGGGGTGGAACTGCGCGCCCGGATCCTTCTCGACTCCGGGGGAGGGGCCGACCTCGTCGCCGAACTGGGTGCTCATGTCGCCGAACACCCGTGGCGCGAGCCGGCCTGGGAGCTGCTTGCCCGCGCGCTGTACCGCGCGGGCCGCCAGGCCGACGCGCTGGCTACCCTCCGCCGCGCCCGCGCGATGCTCGTCGACCAACTCGGACTCGACCCCGGTGCCGACCTTCAGCGCTTGGAGACGGACATCCTCAACGGGTCCGTGCCCCCCGAAGGAGCACGTACCGCGTGGACCGGCCATGGTGTCCGGCTCGGCCCGCGCACCATCGTGGATCTGGCCCGCACCC
The DNA here is from genome assembly GCF_042887135.1 of Kitasatospora sp. NPDC057965. Classification (NCBI taxonomy): domain Bacteria; kingdom Bacillati; phylum Actinomycetota; class Actinomycetes; order Kitasatosporales; family Streptomycetaceae; genus Kitasatospora; species Kitasatospora sp. NPDC057965. Next base: position 65,767 of record NZ_JBHVPZ010000006.1, on the reverse strand, counting down.
TCGCGCTGGCGGGCGGCGACGCCCTCGTCCACTCTCGGCGCGACCGCCTCGCCGCCATCCGTGCGGCGGAACGCACGGGAGACCCCTCCCTGACCGCCCGGATCATCGGTGCCTACGACGTGCCCGCCCTCTGGAGCCGGGCCGACGACCCCGAGCAGTCCCGCGCCGTCGTCGCGGCTGCCGAGCGCACGCTCACCGGGCTCGGCCCGGACGGCCCCGCCGACCTGCGCGCCCGCCTCCTGGCCACGGTCGCCGTCGAGAGCCGCAGCGCCGATCTGTCCGGGACCGAGCTGAAGCACGCGCAGCAGGCGGCGCTGCAGGCCGAGGCACTGGCACGGGACCTGGCCGATCCCGCCCTGCTCGCCTTCGCCCTCAACGGGGTGTTCCTGCAGTCCTTCACCTGCCCCGGGCTCACGGTGGTACGAGACCGGATCGGCGCCGAGATCCTCGACCTGGCCACCCGGCACGAGATGCCGAACTTCGCCGTACTCGGCCGACTCGTCCGCCTGCAATCCGCCTCCGCCCTCGGCGACCTCGACGCCGCGACCTCGCACGCCGATGCAGCCGACCAGCTCGCCGCCACCACCGAAGCGCCCCTCGTCCCCGTCCTCACCAGGTGGTTCAGGGCCCGGGCCACGGCCGCCCGCAGCACCGAACCCGGCGGACCGACCGCCGCCACGGCAGCAGCGCACTACCGCGCTGCCGAGAACGCCCTCCAGACGGCCGGAATGCCCGGGCTGCACCGCGGCCTCTTCCCGCTCGCCCTACTGGGACTGCGCCTGCTGCACGACCGGCCCGCACCCACCGACCCGCACCTCGACTGGGGCCCGTACAGGCCGTGGACGCGCCCCCTCGTACTGCTCGCCCAGGACCGGACCGACGAGGCCCGTGCCACCCTCGCCGCGGTGCCCGAACCACCGCGTGACCACATGCAGGAAGCCATGTGGTGCCTGACCGCCCGCGCCGCCGTACGCCTCGGCGCGCCCGGAATCGCCGCACGCGCCCATGCTGCCCTGCGCGAAGCCCGTGCCGAACATGCCGGCGCCACCAGCGGAATGCTGACCCTGGGCCCAGTGGCGCGCTACCTGGCTGAGGCGGAGGCGTGCGCCGGAGCGGGGTAAGCGACCGCAATCCGCGAACTCCGAGCCCGTGGTGATCCACTGCCCGTAAGTGAAGGCCCCGTCGTGGCGATCTGGGCGACAGCCTTGGTGGTCCCTGCTGGCGACCGCATCGTGGGGGGTGCCGAGCGGTCTGTTCGCAACTCTTCGCAACAGGTGTGACACTCGGCGATTCTCATAAATGAACAGTTGAGACCGCTGGGTCGACATCGGCTTCAAGAACGCCGTCGTCGAGCACGGGGCCGGCCTGGGCATCGACGTCGAAGTCGTCCATCGGAAGTCCGACACCCCCGGATTCCACGTCGTGAAAAGGCGATGGGTGGTCGAACGAAGTCTGGGGTGGATCATGCTCCACCGGCGCCTCGTCCGCGACTACGAAACCCTACCGGCCAGCTCCGAGGCCATGATCCACATCGCCTTTATCGACAACCTCGCCAAGCGCATAACGGGCGAGACCACACCAACCTGGCGAGGAACGTACTAGGTCATAAAGGGCAATCCCTTCAGATCAAACGCCCTCTGAGCTTGCCGCTTAACCCTGGTGCGCTTGGTGTTTCTTGATCGTCTTGGCGCGTTTGACGGTCTTGCCGACGTCGTGGCGCTTGGCGTGCTGCCGGTTCTTCGAGCCGGGAGGCCGTCCCGGACCCGCGTGGGACGGTTTCGGTGCGGCTGCTGGGCAGGTGGCTGTCGCGCGGACGTTGCGAAACCCCCGACGGACGTGGGCAGGGGTGAGGCGCCGTGGCTCGGCCGGTTGAGGTCCCCGCTCTTCCGGGTCCGGGCGCACCAGCAACTCATCCTCATGGGCATAGCCGCCGGTGAGTACGGTCGCCACGAACTGTGCGAAGCCGCCGTTGAAACGGTCGAGCGCGCCGTCGTTGAAATCGCAGAAGACGACCACCGGCCACTGCTCCGGGTCCGGGCCGGTGGTCAGCCAGCAGCAGTAGTTGTGGTCGAGCCTTCAGCCTGCTCGTACCTGGCGCTCGGGCCGGCCGGTTTCCGGGTCGAGGGCTACCACGAACACCTGGCCGCCCTGGGTGGCCAGCTTGATCCGGTTGGGTCCGTCCCACTGCGCCGAGGTCAGTGCGTTGTCGGGCGCGTCGCCGTTGAAGTAGCCGACCGGCCACCGTCGTGCGGTCAGGCCGGAGCCGGCGTCCACCGAGACCCACCAGAGCGGATCGATCATCGCAACACCCTCGTGGATCACCAGGCTGCGGTCGGAGCGGCCAGGAGCCGGCCGGTCCGCGGTCTTGTGCGGCGTGCTGCCGAAGACGAGCAGTGCGAGGGGCGAGGCCAGCAGTGCGCAGCCGAGGAGCGGGACCAGCAGCATTGTCCTGGTCATCCGGGAGCGGATCCCGATCAGGACGGCGAGGACAATCAGCACCAGTACCACGGCGCCGTACGGCAGCGGGTGGTAGAAGACCTCGATGAGCACCACCAGTCCGCCGTACCAGGCGGCTTGAGCCGCGGCGTAGGTCAGTGCGATGAGCAGCATCGCCGGCGTGAGCAGTCCGAGCGCGATGGTCCGTCGCTTGCGCCGCGACCAGCGGGGCCGGCCCGGGGGTATGCGCGCCTGCGGAGGCCGTGTGGGCCGTGGAGGGTGGGGTGGCGCCGTGGGTTGCGGGGGAGCGGGCGGCGGACCCGCCGCCCCCTGCGCCGCATTGCCCTCGGACACCGGTTCCCCGGAGAGCGGGTCCTTCGTTGCTCGACCGCTCCCGTCCACAGCCCTGCCCTTGTAATCGGTCGGCAGGGCCAGGCCCAGGTAGGCCTCCGACGCTTGCCACAACTCCGGCCGCGCCTGGCCCCACCACTCCGGCTTGCCAAGCCGATCTCTCAACTTGTCCAACGCCGTTGCCGGCATGACCGCCCCCATCTGCCGTGTCCCATTGGCACTGGAAGCATCCTGCCGCCACGGACCGACAGAACGGCGCCCGACCGAGCCGGTACATGGCGTTGTCCGTCCCTGCGGACCGGACCGGACCGGTGCGAGCGGCAGGTCGGCCCAGTGGGGGAACTGGGCGACCAGCAGTCAGCGCACGAGAGGTTCATCGATGTCCGCCTCGTCGGCGTGCATCTTGCCGATGGCAGGTGTCGTGCGCTGCTTCTCGAAGTGGGTGCTGCCGTCCGGCAGATCCCGCAGCGCGGTCCAGCCGAGCCGACGGTAGAAGCTGGGAGCGCGGCTGGAGGTATCGGTGGTCAGCCAGACGGTCGCATGGCGCTCGAACAGGAACGCCTCCGCGCGCTGCATGAGCATGCGCCCCAGACCGCGCCCCTCGAACTGCGGGCGGATGAAGCATGCGAAGACGCTGCCGGCCTCGGTGTCCGCCATCGCGAACCCGGCGGCCTGCCCTTCGACCTCGGCGATCCACAGACACGGGGACGCAGCCAACGCCTCCTTCACCGACTCCTTCGTGATCCCGAGCTCGGTGAGCTGCTCGTGCGAGAGATGGTTCTCGCGCACGCTGGTGCGGATGTCGAAGACCGCATCGATGTCGGCCTCGCCGGCGATCCTCACCGCCAGCCCCTTCACCAGAGGACGCTCGTAGCGGTCGTAGACGGTTCCACTCTGCTCACGGATCCGGCGGACCAGGGTGAAGCCCGCCCGCAGGGCGACCCGTGCGGACGCCTCGTTCTCCGGCTCCGCCTTCATCACCGCGCAGATCGCACCCTGGTCGGCCGCATACCGGCACGCCAGGTCGACCGCGCGGGTCGCCAGTCCCCGTCCGCGCCAGGCCGGGTAGAGCCCGTAGGCCACGTTCACCTGACCAAGCTCCAGACCCTCGCCCTCGAACCGCAGGTCAACCGTGCCGGCCAGGGTCTCTTCGGCACCGAACCGGATACCGAAGGCCCGCAGCGGCCCGTCAGCCTCCGACTGCTGAGCGCAGTGTACGAGGTACGCCTCGACGCTCTCCCGGGTTCCGGGGCCACCATTCAGCCAGCGCACCAGCTGTGTGTCCTCCCCGGCCAGGTGCGCCGACGCATCGTCGAGACGCAGGAGGGAGAGGGCGACGGTGCCGTCGGACAGGATGTGATTACGCATCCCGCGATTGTCGCAGCCGACACGCATCCGGACAATCCGATATTTTCGGATATCTCGTTCTGGTAGGTGCCGACACGCTGGGGAGAAAAGTGTGAACGGTGTGATGGTGGAACACCTCTGCATGGCCGACGCCACCGTCATCTACCCGCGATGGAAGCGATGCGACGCGGTCAGCGGGTTCGATCTTGCAGACGGTCAGGCCGCCACCGATGCCCCTTCCGCAGGGCCGACACCATCTCCTGCGCCAGGCGATTCCTGCCCCGACGGGTACGCAGGCTGCCCATCAGGGGCCCCCCGGAATGCCGGCCCATGCCGTGGGCAAAGGAGCATCGTGCTTCCCGCCACCACGCCCGATCAGCGCAGACTCCACGGCAGCCCTTCAGGTCGGCAGGTCGAGCAGGCCGGACGGGAACAGGGCCCTACGAGCACGCTGCCCTCTGGCTCTCCTTGCCTGCCAGTCATGGGTCACACGAGCCCTAATCCCCATCATCGTCTTGTTCGTCAGGTGCGTTCGGGTCCCGGAGCGGTCGCAGGCCCTGGCCGGGGCCGTTGGCCTTGATGTTGAACAGGTAGCGGCCCAGGAAGTTGATGTGCCGGTCTTTGAGCGGGGAGAGGCGGGCGACGTCCTCGTCCTTGATGTCGTGGCCCTCGGCGCGGAGCTGGGCGACGGCGGCATCGAGGTAGCGGGTGTTCCACAGGACGACGGCATTGAGGACCAGGCCGAGGGCGGCGAGCTGGTCCTCCTGGCCCTCGCGGTACGCCTGGCGGATCTGGCCGGGGCCGCCGTGGCAGATCGCACGCGCCAGCCGGTGGCGGGACTCCTGCACGGTCAGCTGCCGGCTCATCAGCCGACGGTAGGTGTCTTCGACCGGGTCGACCAGCGCGAGCAGGTGCATGGTCTTGTCGATCCGCCCGTACTCGGCGAACGCGGCGCCGAGCGGGGTCGGGTGGCCCTCGCGGCCGAACATCCGCAGCAGGTCGTAGGCCCGGACCTGGTTGGTGATGAGCGACCCGGCGACCCGGAGCATGTCCGGCCAGTGCGTGGCGATCCGCTTGAGGTTCACCTTGTTGCAGGCGATGGCCTCCAGCGGCCCGTACCCGGCGGCGGCCGGCGCCTCGCCGTCGGGCAGGTCGGCGCGCCAGAACCTCTGGTCGGCGAGGTCGCGGAAGCCCGGGGCGAAGCGGAATCCGAGTATCTTGTACAGGCCGAAGGCCATGTCCGAGTACGAGGCGTTGTCGGTTGCGACCATCTCCGGCTTCACCCCGCCGTCGAGGTTGAGCAGGGTGTCCAGGGTGTAGAGGCTGTCGCGCGGGGTGCCGCGTACGACCATCGCGCCGATCCCGGCGACCTGGTCGTTGACGGCGTTGAGCCAGGTCACGCCGCGTTTGTAGCCGTAGTATTTGGGCGAGGGGCCGCTGTTGATGCTCTTGACGGGGACGACGAAGCGCAGGCCGTCGACGGAGGCGAGCAGCCTGCCGCCCCACATCTGGGCCAGCTCGATGCGGGACTGGGCGGTGATGAGCGCGGCGTTCGCCGCGGCGATGGTGTCGGCTCGCAGGTAGTTCTGGTCGACGTGGGACAGCCGCGAGCGAGTCAGCGACTTGTTCTCCGGGTCGATGACCGGAGTCAGGCCGATGTTGCAGCTCTCCGCCACCAGCAGCGCGACCAGGGAGACGAGCAGGCCCTCCATCCGGGTGCGCCGCTCGGAGACGTGCCCGAAGGCGTCAAGGAAGCCGGTCCAGGAGTGGACCTCGAACAGCAGGTCCGGCAGGTCGATCCCCGGGAGCATCGCCTCCGTGGTGGCCTTGAGCCAGCTCAGCGACTCCGGCTCGCCCACCGCGCCAAGCTTGTCCACCGACAGCCGGGCGCATCCGCCGCCCTCGGGGACGACGATCTCCACCTTCGCCTCGGCGCCGGCCTCCTCCAGGCGGTCGGCCATCTGCCGCCACGCCGCGTCCAGCCCCCGGACGAGCTGGGCCAGGTGCTCCTCGGCGTCCTCGGTCAGGGACAGGCCCGCGAGCACGTCCGCGCGCATCGCCTCCCACCGCGGCCCGTCCAACAGCCGGGCGCGCGGGTCCGCCCACCGGTTCGAGGGAGAGGCGAACACATCGCGCCGGTGCAGGGCGCGGTGCAACTGCTCCAGGACGCACACCACGTACGCGTCACGGTCGACCGCGCCCTGCGGCAGCTTGGCGTTGGAGAACACCGCGCGCTTCCACACCGCCGGCACCAGCTCGGCGTCGACCTCGCGTAGCCCGGCCTCCTTCGACCAGACCGCCTCGCCCACCGGCCGCGCCTGGAGCTCGGTGCGCAGCATCCGGTACGCCTGCAGGTCCCACTCCGACGCGTCGAACAGGTCACAGCCCCGCTCGGCCAGGAAGTCGACCACCCGCAGCACGATGTAGGCGTACTCCCGCATCGTCTTGGGCTTGCGTCCGTCGAACGCCAGCCGCCGGAACCAGCCGCACAGGTGCTCCACCGGCAGCATCGTCCTCTCGTCCAGCAGTACCGGGGTGCCGTCCGGGATCGCCCGGAACCTCAGGAGATCGACGACCTCGCCCCCGGAGAGAGGGGCATCGCGCAAGTGCCGACGGGCCCGCGCGGAGTCGGTGAAGAACAGCAGCATCCGAGTCTCCGTCCGCCAGGTGATGGCACAGGGATAGCAGCTGCGGCCAACGCCAAAGCCCCGCGATCACTCCCACGGATGAACCCCGCTGAGACATCCAGCAACTATGGAAAGAAGGACTCGGCGACGGGTGGGGGAAGCTCGTCGGCCGGCGGGCGCGGGTGACGGTCACCGGGCGCGGGTCGGCGGTCCGTTCCCGCAGCGCGGAGCTGTGGCTGCCCGCCGCAGACGGAACCGCCACCGCCACCGCGCCCGACGCCGCAGCCCTCCCCGAAGGCCCGGCGTCCGGGCCGGATCGCGCTGCCGCCCTCGGGTAGTCACCGGGCCCGGGAACCTCCAGGGCGGCGACCGCCGCCGGCCTGCGGCACGGTGCCCGCTCGGTGCCCTGGACCCTGGAGGTTCTGCCGGCCGGTGGCGGGCGGGAGCGGTCCCGGTGGTCAGCGTGCGAGGGCGACGGTGATCGGGACGTCGTCGCAGCCGGCCGCGATTCGGTGGAGGGCGGCGAGCTCGGCGGGGTCGACGGGACAGCCGCCAGCGGGTCTTCACCGCGACCCGGCGGCAGCCACTCGGCGACGTCCTTGTCGGCCTTCTGCCGGTTCGATCGGGCGGTGACGGCGATCAAGGTGCGGGGGTCCGCCAGGTCCTTGGCGTACTGCTCGCGCTCCAGGCGTAGCCACCGACTGGCGGGGAGCGTCATTCCGAACGTGCCATATTCCTCGTGCCGGAGAACCGGCGGTAGCCGTCATACCCGCCTATAGATCGAGTCCTTCGATCCAGGCGGTCACGTCCATTGAGTGCTGCAGGGCTGGCCCGAAAGAGGTCGGGGTTCGTCTCGGCGAGGGTGCGGTAGCGGCCGGCGCGGCTTCCTCGGCGGCGGCCACCCCCTCCGCCCACCGACTCACCGCGCCCAAGAGGTTGGAGAGGTTGTTGAGGGCGCCGCGACGAAGACGAACTAGTGCCGCATCAGGCAACGTTTGCCCTGATGACGACTTCGCGTAGGCGCTCGTCGGCGGCGTGCTTGTTCCGCCAGATGATGTGGCGGCGGATCATGCTGCCTTGTTCTTTGTGGCTGGCGTGGTCGGTGCCGTCGAGGGCGAAGTAGCGAAGGGCGGTGAACTGGGCCTCGATCCGGTTGAGCCAGGAGCTGTTGGTCGGGGTGTAGGCGATCTCCACGTTGATCGCCGCCGCCCACGTCCCGACCCGCTGGCACCGCTTCGTCGTCAGGTGCGGCGAGTAGTTGTCGCAGACGATCGCAATACGAACGTCCGCCGGGTGCAGCGAGCGCAGGTAGCGGCAGAACTCCAGGAACTTGGAGCGGTTCTTGGTCTTCTTGACGTGGCCGTAGAGCTGGTCCTTGGCAAGGTCGTAGGCGGCGAACAGGTGCCGGACGCCGTGCGGTCGGGTATAGGTGGCCCGCCGCCGCCGCCGGCTGGTCTGGGCTCGCGGTCGGGGTCCTTGCCCTTGCCGCCGCGTTCGGCCCACTGCCGGCCCGGGTGCGGTTGGAGGTTGAGCGGGCCGAACTCGTCCAGGCAGAAGATGACTTCGGGCTCGCCCTCTTCGGGAATGACCTCGCCGTCGGCGATCGCGTAGAGGTGTTCGACCCGGGTTTTCTTGGCTGCGTAGTCGGGATCCTTCGAGGTCTTCCAGGTCTTCACGCGTTGAAATGAGACGCCCTCCTCGCGGAGCAGGACCCGAAGGCCCTCGTGGCTGATGTCGTCGACCACCCCCTCGGCGACCAGGAAGTAGGCCGGCTTGGCCAGGCTCCAGGTCGAGAACGGCAGGCCGTGCTCGGCCGGCTTTGACTTGGCGATCTTCTTGGTCTCCCGGCGCTCGGGCAGCGTGAACGTCCTCGGCCGTCCGCCCTTGTATTTCGGGTAGAGCGAGTCGAAGCCGTCGGCGTTGAAGTTGTGGATCACGTCGCGGACCCGGTCCGCGCTGGTGAACGTGACCTCGGCGATCTTCGCCACGGGCATTCCCTGGGCCGACAGCAGCACCATCTGGGCCCGCCGCCACGTCACCACCGACCCAGTGCCCCGGCGGACGATCCGCAGCAACCGCCTGCCCTCGCCGTCATCAATCTCACAGACCCTTACTCGTTCTGCCGTGCACCAACAGCCTCGCGTCAGGAGCGGACGAGGACAGGAGAGCCTTCGGTGTGCGCTACCTGGCGCGGCGCCGCCGTAGCTCCTCCAGCCACTCTCGTACCTGCTCGTCGTTGTGCAGGTACGGTTCCTCGGGCCCTGGCCGCAAATCGATCCCGTGGAGGTGCTCCAGCGCCCACACTGACAGGTCGTCCCATTCCAATTCGTCATCGAGGAACCAACGCCCGGCCCACCGGTCGGCTGCATCCCGGCTTACGCGTCCGTCGGCCACAGCAGTGAACCACGACTCGATCTCGTCCAGGTCTGGCTGATCTCTTCCACTCACGGCCTCACCGTATCCAGGCCAGGGCAAAGGTTGTCTGACGCGGCACTAGCTCCGGAGCAGAACACGCCGGAGCTGGCTCTCGCCGAAGATTCCGTCCTCGCTCTGGTCGACCACCCACGCGCCGTCCTCGTCGACCAGGCGTAGCGCGCGGCGGCCGACCTTTCCGGACGGGTCGAGGGTGAACGTGATGTACACCCCGTAGCCAGCGGGGTGGCTGCCGGGGCCTTGGGGCATCCTGATGACGGCGCCGGCGGCGGCGGGTCCGGGGCCGTCCAGGGTGCCCGGTGCCGGGGTCGTGGCAGGCGGCGGGGTGCTGGTGCGGGCGGTGACGCAGTCGGCAGTGCTGCCGCCGCGCAGGCTGGCCGAGCTGAGCGCGCAGGCGGCCTGCCAGTCGCCGCGGTTGGCCGCGTCCTGGTAGGTCCGGGCGACGGCGGCCAGGGTGGCCTGGGTTGCCGTGGGGATCGGGTCCGGCATGGCGATGGGCGCGGGGTTCTTCACGGTGCCGCTCGAGGCACAGCCGGCCGTGGCGAGCAGTGCGGCGGTGAGGGTGAGGGCCCTGGCGGTGTGCTTCATCAGCAAGTGGTCGCCTTCTGCATCTGCGCGCCCTCCTCGCCTGCGGCGCGCTGTTCGTCGCTGAACGGCTCCCCGGTGTCCGGCGCGGCCTTGGGCGAGGTGTCGAGGTACTGCAGCAGCTCGAACGATGGACGTCGAGCGACACGGTAACGCTGTCGGGACGGTGGTCGTGGCCGAACGGTTCATGAAAGCCTCAAGTGCTCGCCGGGACACGCTTCCACCTCTTCCTGTCCCCTGGAGAGAGAGGGGGGCCGGTCAGGGGCCCCGGCGAGGTGGAACGAGAGGCCCCGGCCGTCCTCGATGCGGAGACAGTCGGAGCGCCGGCGGGGGAACGGGGAACGGCCAGCGAGGGTGGTGGTGCCCTGGTGGCCATCACCCGGCAGCACTCGGCGCCCTGCCTGGGCCGAGCACCGCACGGCCGCTTCGCCCGGTGGGCGGAGCGGCCGTTCCCGCAGGGCCAGCCCACCACCCCCACCGGGCCGCCCGACCAGTGCTGCTACGCGAGTGGGTCAGGTCGTTGGCGAAGGCGCGGCGCTTGGCGGTGGTCCATGTGTCGGCCCCGACTGGCGGGGAGCGTCATTCCGACCGCGCCATATTCCTCGTGCCGGGGTACGGCGGTTGCCGTCTTACCCGTCTATGGATCGAGTCCTTCGAGCCAAGCGGTCACCGCCAGGGACTGCTGTAGGGCTGGTCCGAAGAGGCCGGAGTTGGCTTCGGCGAGGGTGCGGTAGTGGCTGGTGGCTTCTTCGGAGGCGGCCAGTGCCTCCGCCCGCCGGCCCAGCTCGCCGAGCCGGAGGGAGAGGTTGGTGAGGGTGCCGGTGAGGTTGGGCAGGTAGGCGGCAGGGTTGGTGTCGGCCAGCGTGCGGTAGTGGCTGGCGGCTTCTTCGGAGGCGGCCAGGCCCTCTGCCCGCCGGCCCACCTCAGCGAGCCGGTTGGAGAGGTTGTTGAGGGCCATCGCGAGGTCGGGCAGGTGGGCATCGGGGTTGCCGTCAGCCAGCGCGCGGCGGATGGCGACGGTTTCCTCGGCAAGAGTCAGGCCCTCTGCCCGCCGACCCACCTCACTGAGGTCGATGGAGAGGTTGTTGAGAGCGTCGGCGAGATCGGGAAGGTAGGCGTCGGGGTTGGCTTCGGCGAGGGTGCGGTAGTGGCTGGCGGCTTCTTCGGAGGCGGCCAGTGCCTCCGCCCGTCGGCCCACCTCAGCGAGCCGGTTGGAGAGGTTGTTGAGGGCCATCGCGAGGTCGGGCAGGTGGGCGTCGGGGTTGCCATCAGCCAGCGCGCGGCGGACGGCGACGGCTTCCTCGGAGGCGGCCAGGCCCTCTGCCCGCCGGCCCACCTCACCGAGCCGGAGGGAGAGGTTGTTGAGGGCCATCGCGAGGTCGGGCAGGTGGGCATCGGGGTTGCCATCAGCCAGCGCACGGCGAATGGCGACGGCCTCTTCCACAACGGTCAGGCACTCGCCCCGCCGACCGACCTCACCCAACCGGTTGGAGAGGTTGTTGAGGGCCGTGGCGAGGTGGGGCAGGTAGACGTCCGGGTTCGCCGTGGCCAGGGTGCGGTAGTGGCTGGCGGCTTCTTCGGCGGCGGCCAGTGCCTCCGTCCGCCGGCCCACCTCAGCGAGCCGGTTGGAGAGGTTGTTGAGGGCCATCGCGAGGTCGGGTAGGTAGGCGTCCGGGTTCGCCGTGGTGAGCGCGCGACGGATGGTGAGGGCTTCCTCGACCACGGTCAGGCTGTCTCCCCGTCGACCCACCTCACTCAACCGGATGGAGAGGTTGTTGAGGGCCGTGGCGAGGTGGGGCAGGTAGACGTCGGGGTTGGCTTCGGCGACGGTTCGGTAGTGGCCGACGGCTTCCTCGACGGCGGCCAGCCCCTCCGCCCGCTGCCCTACTTCACCGAGCCGGTTGGAGAGGTTGTTGAGGGAGCTGGCGAGGTTGGGAAGGTGGGCGTCCGGGTTCGCGGTGGCCAGGGTGCGGTAGCGGCCGGCGATGGTTCGGGTGAGGCGGACGGCGGTGGTGGCGAGGCGGTGGCTGGTGCTGGGGAGTTGGCCGTGGAGTGCGATAAGGGTGTCGAGCGGAGTGGTGGGGTCGGTGGTGAGGGTGTCGAGGGCGGTGATGAGCGGGGTCGGGTGGTCGGTACGGGTGGCGGTGGTGATGATGTGGACGGCCAGCGTCTCGTGGTGGCGGACGCAGAGGTCGGTGAGGTGGGTGTTGAGGCGTTCCCGGAAGGTGCGGTGGGCGGCGGCGCGGCTGTAGACGGTGAGGAGTTGCTCGGCCTGGGTGTCGTCGGCGCCGTCGAGGAGTCGGTCGGCGAGGCGGGGGTCGGCCAGGAGGATGCGGCCGGTGTGGCGTTCGGTGAGACGGTCGGGCTGGAGGGCGCCCCAGGGTGACATTTCCGGGGTCGTCGCGGCGGGGTAGAGGGTGGCGAGCCAGGTGGTGACCCGGTCGCGGCGGTCGCGGGGCTGGTCCGCGAGCGCGGGCAGTCGCTGCCACAGCAGGTCGGCGTGTTCCGGACCGGTGGCGCCGGAGAGGTAGGCGGCGGCGACCGCGGTCTTCAGGGTGTCCATGCCGAGGGCGGGGGTGAGGCCGCGGATGGCGGCGTTGTCCCGCCAATAGCGGGCCTCGTGGCCGAGCAGCCGGTCCTCGACGTCCTGGACGTCCTCGTCCTCGTCCTCGTTCCCGTCCTCGTCCCCCTCGTCGGTGCGGTCCGCAGGTTGGGCGCGGACGGTGTCGAGGAGGTCGGCGAGGGCGGTCATGTGAAGGGTGAGCGCGTTGCCGTAGGCGTCGTCCCGGGCCAGCCGCCGTGGTGGCTTCAGCGCCGCGGCCGCCGCGGTCCAGTCGTGTCCGGCCGTGCCCGGAACGGTCGGTAGCGCGCTGGCCAGGGCGTGGGCGGCTTCGTGGTAGTGGCTGGCGCGGCGGTTCGGGTCGTCCTCCAGCGGGGTGAGGCGGCGGGTGCGGGCTGTGGCGAGGAGTTCCTCGGCCGGTCGGCTCGCCTCACGGGCCTGCTGCCACCAGTCGCCTCCGGTCCGTGCGAGGAGAAGGAGCTTGAACGGGGTGGTGCCGGGGTGTTCGGTGGCGGCGTCGACGAGTGCGCCGAGTTGCCGGGGGCGGGTCTCGGCGTAGTCGAGGACGACCAGCAGCGGCTTGGCGGCGTGCCGGAGTTCGCGCAGTTGCTCGGGACGGGCGCCGGTGCGCGGCCACAGCACCGTCCAGCCCTGGGCGGTGAGCTCGTGGCCGAGGTGGTGGGCGAGGCGGGTCTTGCCCTGTCCGCCGGGGCCGTGCAGCAGCCACGCCCCGAACCCGTCCCGCCCGCACCACGCCTCCAGTTCGGCGATCAGCTTCTCGCGGCCGTGGAAGGGGACGATCTGGCGACCGGCCTCCAGCAGGGCGGCGGGTGTCACTGGGGCGCGTCGGACGGCGGTATGGACGGTGGGGTCGGCGATGTCCTGGAACTCCACAGCCTCCAGCCCGCCCGCCGGGCCGCCGCCGTGCTCGGCGAGGGCGGTGCGGAAGGCGGGATCGTGGTGCAGGACGTAGGAGGGGACGACGTTGAGGCGGCCGTGGGCGGAGTTCGCGCGGTCGGCGGCGACGACGCCGGTGAGGTAGCGGTCGCAGAACACCGCCGCCCCCGACAGGCCGCCCCACGGCGACGTCCCGTCGCCCGGCCATCCGGTGGCGGGGGTGCGCAGGTCCATGACGTACTGGTTGCCGACGAAGCCGCTGCCCGGGTTCACCTCACCGTGGAGGTGCGCGGCCTCGACGGGGTGGTCGGGGCGCTGGGCCTCGTCGGGGACGCCCCATGTCTCGCACGGGGTGCCGGGGCGGGTGGTGTCCGGTCGCCCCCACCGAACGGGAGTGGTGGGCGGCTGCCAGTGCGGGGAGTCGTCGACGAGGACGAGCGCGGCGTCGTCGCGTCCACCGGCGGTGCCGGCCCACAGCACGGTCCCGGTCGCGGTGCCGGTGCCGGCCGGGTGGAAGACCTTCACGCCCGTCCCGGCGGGTCCGGTGACGTGCGCGGACGTCAGAATCAGGCGTCCACCGACCGCGTACCCCGACCCCCGCCCACCCGGACCGTTCAGCCCGGCAAGCCGTACCCGTTCCACCCCAGCCTCCTACCCTCCGGTCCTGTGTACTGCTGCGTGGCCGCGGCCGGGCCAGGAGGTGCCGGCCGCCGTCCAGGTTTTCAGTCGGCGATGCGCCCGGATGCGTCGCCGGGGCCCTCCCGGTCCGGGGCAGCGGAGCTGACGAGCAGGTCGCCTCCGTCGGGGCGTTTGGGGGTGAGGGTGAACGCGATGCGGTGGGTGCGGGCTCGGGAGAGGCCGGCCTCGGTCTCGGCGCCGACCGCCCACAGCTTGAAGCCGGCCTTGGCCTTGGCGTCGGCGCGCAGCTCGACCTCGAACTCCATCTCCACCGGTCCGACCGCGAACACCACCTGCGGGTCGTCACCGGCCCGGGCGGCGGCTTCGAGTAGTTCGTCGCGCACCGCCGCTACTGCGTCCGCCAGCGGAACATCCATTCGTACCCACTCCTTGAACACCTGACTCACAGTCATGCCGATGCGGACACCGTAGAGCCCGCGCGGAGGCCTGCGCAGCGGAACGGCGACTTCGCCCGGACCCACCCGCCGGCCGCCCCGGGGCAGGCGGGTGGGTCCGCCGCCGGCTACGCGCAGGTGTCGAGCATCTCGATCAGGGCGGCCTTCTCGGGCTCGGCGACGGACAGGCCGTAGAGGTGTTGGATGTCGGTCCAGGCGCGGGAGCAGGTGCACCAGTACGGTCGCAGCGGCGGCCGCCACTGGTCGGGCGACTTGTCGGCCTTCGCGCGGTTCGAGGCGGCGGACACCGCGACCAGCTGGGAGTGTTCCAGGTCGTTGGCGAACGCCTTGCGCTTGTCGGTGGTCCAGGTTTCGGCACCCGCCCTCCAACTCGCCGCCAACGGAACCAAATGATCAATGTCGAGGGCCTTGGCGTCGGTGAACACCTTGTCGTCGTAGGGGCTCACCCAGGTGCCGGAGACGGCGCGGCACTGGTCGTCCTGAACGACGTTCTGGCCGTCGCGGGCGAGAACCACCTCGCGGGTGTCGCAGGTGCCGTACTGCCGGATCCAGTGCGGGAACTTCTCGCGGGTGTACCCCTCCATGGAATGCGGGGCTTCGACGACGAGTTCGTCCAACTCGGTACGGGCCTGCTCGGCTGGCGGCGGTTCGGGCAGTTGACGGTGCTGGCCAACAACGGCGGCCGCACGTTCGGCGGGCGCCGTTCTGTCGGTCCGTGGCGACAGGATGCTTCCAGTACCAACGGGACACGGCAGATGGGGGCGGTCATGCCGGCAACGGCGCTGGACAAGTTGAGAGATCGGCTTGGCAAGCCGGAGCGGTGGGGCCAGGCGCGGCCGGAGTTGTGGCAAGCGTCGGAGGCCTACCTGGGCCTGGCCCTGCCGACCGATTACAAGGCGTTTCTGGACCGCTTCGGGCCTGGCGCCGTTGACGGATACGTGTGGTTGGACCGGCCGATGGACGGCAGCCACGAGGAGGCGGAGCGGCTCTGGCGCCGGGGGTGGCAGGGAATGAATGACCCCGAACTGTACCCATGGCCGTTCCATCCCGAGGAGGGCGGTCTGATCAACTGGGGGCACGACGAGCAGGGCAACACGTACTACTTCCTTGCCGTGGAACCGGACCCGGACGACTGGCGCATCATCGTCTGGAGCGAGATCGGAGAGTGGTTCGAGACCGCCGGCACCTTCACCGAGTTCCTGCTGCGGTGCTTCGAGCGGGTGGACCGCCCGCCGTTCATCGACCACGGCTGGCCCGGGAAGGAGGCCCGGTATCACCGGAGTACGGCGGGCAACCAGCCCAGCGGAGCAGAGGCGCGCTGACGATCGGCGCCAGCGCGCGCCAGACGGCCCACCAGCGGCGCCTGCGTCACCCGCGGGCAGGCCCCCAGAACCGAGCACGTTCACTCGTACCTGTCTGGGCACAGTCATCTGCACGCCGACATCGGATCGCTCGCGCCTGCCCGGGGCGGGCTGGTGCGAGTCGTAGCGGTGCGTTGTTCGCCGAGTGCGCCGGCGAGTTGCTCGCGAAGTTGTTCTCCTCGGTGAGGCGCCGGATGCGGGCGTTGGCGGCTTCGAGACGTTGCAGCAGGGAAGCGTCGGAGGTGCGCTGACGTGCAGGAACCGGCGATCCGGGGCCGCGTCGGCGTGCTGCCCGAAGGCGCTCGATCTCCTCTCGCAGGTCCGGCTGGGCATAGAGCCAGGACCGGGACACTCCGGCCCGCTTCGTGACAGTCTCGAACGTGACCAGCTCGCCTGCCAGGTCGAGGGTGCGGAGGGCCTGGATGGCTTTGGCGCGGGTGTACTCGCTGCGGCGACGGGCGGTGTCGACGATGTGCCGGCTGTTGTCAGCTGGCATCGGCGCTCGCCTCCGACCGTCCGAGGTCGTCTTCCAAGCTGGTGATGATCTTCTCCAGGTTGCCGAGGACCTGGCGGTTCATTTCGACCACGTGGGCTTGGCCGCGGCCCTCGGCGGCGGAGACCGCGATCAGCTGGGAGTGGGTCAGGTCGTTGGCGAAGGCACGGCGCTCGGCGGTGGTCCAGCCATCGGCCCCGACTGGCGGGGAGCGTCATTCCGAATGCGCGATATTCCTTCGCTGCAGCCTCAGCGGAACCGTGGATCGGCTAGGCTTCCCGTCGCTGGCCTGCGGGTTGGCCACGGGGACGGGGAGGACGACATGACCACGGAGCGGGATGAACCGGCCGGCAATGGCGCGACCGGCACCGCGCAGACCTTCGCGGCGCTGCCGGACCGGACCAGCGACGACAGCTCGGCGTTCCACCGGTGCCTGGCCGAGGTGTCCCGGATCCCCGGGCTGAAGCCGGCGCCCGAGCCGGCCGACGGCGACAGCTGGGCCTGGGGCCACGCCGTCCGACGGGCGCTGCGCGAAGCCGGGGAGCGGGGGCTGGTGCTCTCCGAGGCGTCCTTCGAAGCCCTGCTGGAGGCTGCCGTCCAGGACCCGAACCCGAGCTACAACCGGTCGTTTGTCGAGCCCGCCCTGAACGCCTACGGCTACCGGCGGGTCCGCGCCGGACTGCTCGACCGCCTGCGCGGCGGCACCGACGCCCAGCGCGCCGGGGCGGCCCGGGCCTGGTACTGGACGGTGCTCCCCCTCGACCCCGACGGGGCCTCTGCGGAGCAGCCCGGCGCCCTGGAGCTGGACGGGGCCACCGACCGGGCCGTCCTGGTGCGCGAATGGAACGAGGCCGCCCTCCGGGAGTTCGTCACCAACGAGGACCTCGACGTACGGCGCTGCATCCTCCCCGGCCTCCCGCTGCGGGCGTCGGCCTACCCACCGGAGCTGCACCACCTGGTGGAGACCGCGACGGCGCTCGCTCGCGCGCACCCGGACGACTACATCAGGCACCGGGTGGAGATCCAGGTCCGCACCTGACGGCCGGCCAGAAGGACGGGCCCTCGCCCGTGAGGCCGTCGACCGACGCGCGGATCAGATCGGCGTGGCCGATGTGGCGGGCGTACTCCTCGATCAGGTCGAGCAGGATCCGGCGCAGGCTGGGGCGCTCGCCGTTGCGGGCGGTGAAGGAGTCGAGCTGGTCGGGGCCGCCCTCGGCCAGCGCCTCGGCGATGATCGTCCGGGAGCGGTCGGCGGCCTGCCGCCAGAGGGTGTACAGCTGCTCAGGCGTGGCATCGACGGGAGCGAGGCGGGCGTCGGCTTCGCCGCGCTCCACCGCGGGACTCTGACGGAAATTCTCGAACACGGTTTCCACTGGTTCCGCTTCGACGGCTGAGGCCGGATCCGTCTCCGGATAACCCGTCGGCCCGCTCGCTCATGGGGCGGGCCGACCGGTTGCGGCTACGCGCAGGTGTCGAGCATCTCGTTCAGTGCGGACTTCTCCGGCGCGGTGACGCTGAGGCCGTAGACGTGCTCGGTGTCGGCCCACGCGCGGGAGTAGGTGCACCAGTAGCCTGTCGCCGGAGGCTTCCACACGTCCGGCGACTTGTCGCCCTTGGACCGGTTGGAGGCCGCGGAAACCGCGATCAGCTGCGAGTGCTGCAGGTCGTTGGCGAAGGCCCGGCGCTGGGCGGTGGTCCAGGTGTCGGCTCCGACTGGCGGGGAGCGTCATTTCCCAACGTGCGCTATTCCCTGGCGAGCAGTGGCTGGCTACCTGCACTGTCGCTTGGTCGTACGGCTGGGACGACGAGTGCCTGATCCATGGCGAGGGGCCGCTGGAGATCGCACCATCGGAGTTCAGCAGACCTCCCGGTAGGGCACCTCGGGGAGGTACGTGTCCCAGTCGGCTTGCGGCAGTCCGCCTCCGGCTCGTTCGCAGATGTCGGCGGCTGCCTGATCCGGGGCGATCGTGACCTCGTGTACCGGTACGTGCTCGGTCGCTGCGCGCAGGGTGCGGTCGTCGGGGCTGAAGGCCAGGGAGAGGGTGGCGCCTCCCGGTGCCGGGATGGCCGGGCCGAGCGGTTGGCGGGATTCGAGGTCCCACATCCGTAGTGTGCCGTCGGTGCCTGCGGCGGCCAGGGTGTGGCCGTCGTGGGAGAAGGCGAGTGCGGAGATGGGGTCGAGCACCCCTGCCGTGTTGGGGCGGAAGGTGCCGGGCAGTACGCCCAGGTTCCGCTCAGCGGCGCCGTCCCAGAGGGTGACGCGGCCGGCTTCGTCGCCGGTGGCCAGGTAAGCGCCGTCGGGGCTGAACGCCACGGTGTGGGTCGTGTTCTGGGTGAGCGTACGAGGGATCACCCGCGCTGATGGCAAGTCGGCGAGTTGGTTGTGCGAGGTGACGAGGAGCTTTCCGTCCGGGCGGACGGCGAGTTGCTCTCCGCCGGCGCCGGAGATCACCCGCGTCGTGGCTCCATGGAACAGGTCCCAGACCTCCACCGCCTCATCCGGCGTCAACCGTGACACCAGGAGCGAACGTCTGTCCGGTGTGAAGACGATCGCATTGACATTGGACGCGGTGAGCCGCTCACCGGTGGCCCCGATGCTCAGGGGCGCGGTCACGCGGGAGGCGGAGACGTCCCAGGTGAATACATGCAGGGATGAGCCTGCGTCCAGGGCGTCGAAGACGCTGTAGGCGAAGGTTCCCCCGTCGGGGCGGAACGCCGTGAGGACCGTACAGGGCAACGGGGTGCGGCGCTGCGAGGTGCAGGGTACGCGGGGGAGGTTGACGACGTGTCCTGCACCGCGGAGATCGTGCAGTTGGAAGCGGTACGACTCCAAGCCTTCGGGCGAGGGCAGCGTGGCGAGGGTGTTGCCGTCGGGGCTGAATATGGCGGCCGCGATCGGCTGGCTCGTCCAGGCCGGGGCGAGGACGTTCGTCACGTCGACGGTGCGGACCACGGCTCCCGTCGTACCTTCCAGGTAGCGGATCCGGTGTGCTTTCGGATCCAGCCGGAACTGGCCGGCGTCGGTGTTGGCGAGCGGATGCCGTAGCAGCGGCACGGACGGTGTGTCGAGACGCCACAACAGCACCTCCTTGCCGTCCGAGGCCACCATGAGCGTTCCGTCCGCGCTGAACGCTGTCTCCCTGATGTCGGCGTGTTCGATCCGCAGGAGTTCCGTTCCTGAGTCGATGTCCCAGATCCGGACTCCCTCGCCGTCGACGACTGTCAGCCGGCGGCCGTCCGGCGTGAACCCGACCGCCTCGTCGAGGCACTGCTGCGCGGTGACGTCGGGGGCCCAGGGGGTATGAACCTGGCGCTGCTCGGGCACGTTCCACACCTGGACCGGCTCGCCGGGAAGGCACAGTGCCAGCAGGCGGTCGTCCGGGCTGAGCGAAGCATCGGGGTACGGGTAGTACCGCGTGCGGTCCTCCACCCGCATCCGCCGCTGCCTGACTTCCGGCACACCGCGCAGTTCGTCGGGACCGACCGGCCTGCGCTCACCGCCCCCGGTACGTCGTTCGAGCAGCAGCCGGCCATCGCGGGTATCCCGGACCTGGATCACATTGTCCGAGCCGAAGACGGAGTGGAGGAGCAAGGTCCGTCCGCTCGGACCGAGCCGGGCCGCGGTTCCGCGCATCCCGGAACCGAACTCGTGGATGGCCGCCGGGATGGCGCCGGAGCGTTCCGCAGGCACCGCCCACACCTTCGCATAGTTGTGTTCGAACGCGACGAGTGTCCCGGTGTCGGCGCTCATGTCCTCCACGTCCCCGGCCAGGCCCCCCAGGCCTGGCAGCGACGCCACCCGCCGGTGCGTGTCGACATCCCACCTCACCACCTCGTCGCGGCCGACACCGACCAGCGTGCGCCCGTCGCCGCTGAGGAAGTGCGTCTGCGGGACGGCCTTGTCGGAGGGCGGATCGGTGAAGACGTCCTTGGACGGTGGCGCCGAGCAGTGCGGACCGTGACTCGGGGAGGTCGGCGGTCTTCCACGCGGCGAGGCTCAGCCGCATCGCCGTCAGGGGGTCGGAGGAGCGCATGCCGTCGGCCACCGCGGCGGCCCGGCGGGCGGCGGCCTCCGTGCGGCGGCGTTCGCCGGTCAGGTGCTGCTGCCACGCGATCACGCCGGCCAGCATGGCGAGCACGATTAGGGCGGACAGGGTGGCGAGCAGGGTCCGCAGCCGCCGGGCGGAGCGTTCGGTCCTGCGGTTCTCCTGGTTGCGGACGGTGAGGGCGGTGGTGAGGAAGCGGGACTCCAGCGGGGTGAGGTCGTCGCGGTGCCCGGCGTCGGTGAAGGCCGATTCGGCTGCTGCCAGGCGGGTGCCGCGGTAGAGCGCTCCGGGGTCGCGGTCCAGGTCCTCCCACGCCTTGGCGGCTTCGGTGAGGTGCCTGTGCCGCCGTAGCGTGTCGCGGGCGTCGTCGACCCACGCGTTGAGCCGCGGCCAGGAGCGGATCAGTGCCTCGTGGGCGAGATGGACGGTGTCGCCGTCCAGGGTGATCAGCCGGGCGCGGGCCAGGCTCTCCAGCACCGCCGCGGTGCCGGTGTCAGGGTCCCCGGCGCCGAGGGACTCCAGTTCGGCACGGTCGGCGGGACGGCTCGTGTTCTGCGCGCCGTCGCCCGGGGTGACCAGCCGCAGCAGGATACGCCGGGCAACGACGGCCTGCTTCGGCGTCAGGCCGTTGTAGGCCCGCTCCGCGGTGCGGGCGATGGCGCCGTGCACGCCGCCGGCGGCCTCGTAAGCGGCCTCCGTCAGTACTCGGCCCTTGCGGTGGCGCCAGGTCTCGAGCAGGGCGTGGGAGAGCAGGGGGAGTCCGCCCGGTTCGCCGTCGATCTCCTCGATGATCCTTGAGGTGAGGGCGCGTTCGACGATCAGGCCCGCGCCGGCGGCCGGTTTGACGATGGCCTCGCGCAGTTCGGTGGGGCCCATCGGCCCTACCAGTAGTACGGCGTCCCGCAGGGCCGCCGCGAGGTCGTGGTGGTCGGCGCAGTGGCCGAAGAAGTCCGCCCGCACCGCCAGGACCACCCGCAGCCGGCTGCCCGGCGCGCCCGCCGCCAGCAACAGGCCGATGAAGGCGGCGCGTTCCGCCGGGTCGGCGCACAGCGTGAACGTCTCCTCGAACTGGTCCACCACCAGCACCGTGTCGCCCGGACCGTTCCCGGGCTCCATAAGCGCACCATGGTCGGAGGCGGGTCGCGGGCCCGGGGTGAGGATCCGGATCGCGGCCGGGCCCGCGCCGACCGTGCCCCGGTCCTGGAGCTCCGGGATCAGTCCGGCGCGCAGCAGGGAGGACTTGCCGCTGCCTGAAGCGCCGACGACGGCGACCACACGACGTGAGTCGACCAGGGCCTGCAGGTCGGCGACGAGCCGGTCGCGGCCGAAGAACCGCTCCCGGTCACCGGGTTCGAAGCGGGCCAGGCCCCGGTACGGCGCATCCACGTCGCCACCGTCCCCCGCGGCCGTCTCCCGCACCACGGCGTGCCAGCGCCGCTCCCACTCCGCGAGGTCTCCGCCGCAGGCCTGCACGTAGGCCAGCACCACCGGCATCGAAGGAAGCTGCTGCCCACCGGCCGCGCGCGACAGCGTCGCGACCGAGTACCGGGTACGGCCGGCCATCACCCGGTAGGTCACGTCCCCCGCATCCCGACGCAGCTCGCGCAGCTCCCACGCGAAGCGCTGGACCGGCCCGGCGGCCGGATCCAGCGGGCTCTCCTGACGCCCCATCCCGCGTGCTCCCCCCCACTCGGTGACACCACCGGACCGCGTCAACCTACGGGCGGAGCACTGACGTTGCAACGGCTCCTCATCGGCCTGTCTCGTTCCAGAGGCCCTTCCGACCAGCAGAGCGGTACTTTGTTTCGTCCAGCGAGGAGGGCTGCGCAACAACCGGCTGGCTAAGCAAACTCGAACCGTGCCGGAGCCCCGGACGCGGCAACGACCGCTCCTCGGCGTCGGCACGACCACGGTCCGGCGGCACCACCGCCCGTCTACGGGTCACATCCGCCGCTCCCATGGTGCGCGACGGCCTCCGAGACATCACCATCTCGGGCCGCCGCGAAGTCCACTCGCTTCCACACCGTCAAAAGGTCGCGTTGCGCACCGGCTCCAGGACCGCCGCGCCGGCGGCCTCCTGCGGGCCGATGCACGGCCGGCGGATGGGCCGCCCGCCGAGCAACGCCGATCTCCTCTCCTCAGGAAGGAACCTCCCATGAAGCGCATGAACCGGCCGACCAGGATCCTGTTCGGCCTCGCCGCAGCCACCATGGCGCTGACCGGCTTCGCCGTCCCCGCCGCGTCCGCCGCCACACCCCAGGTCACCGCTGGCTGCTACGCGTCCTCCTGCAGTGGACGGGACCCCATCCAGATGGGCTGCAACACGGACGCCTACACCGTGGAATCGAGGAGTTCCGCCTACGGCACGATCGAACTCCGCTACAGCTCCTCGTGCAAGGCGAACTGGGCGAGGATCTCCGGTGCCTCGAACGGACAGCTGTTCTGGGTGGAGAACAGCTTCGACATCCAGTTCTGGAACGCGATCGGCTCCACCGGCTACGGCGACATGGTCGACGGATCGGGCAGCGCGCGCGCCTGCATCTCCGGCAACGGTCCCTGCACCGGCTGGCACTGAGACTCCTCCGCCCTGCCGGGGCCGGGGAAGCCGCGCGGTACTCGCGCAGTTCCCCGTCCCCGGGCCGGCGGCGGACTCTCCGGTAGCACCCGCCGGGCCTCGCGTTCGAGCGACGGCCACGGTGTTCGGCGCTCCGCACCCCGGGCGGACGGCCACGGTGTGCGACATCGGAGAACTTCAGGACTCCGTGACATGGCCGTTCTGCAGCGGCCCGAACCCCCAGGACAAGACCCAAAGGCCCACAGCACCACCGAAGCGGACATGGCATCGACACGAAGTCGGGCCGGAATCCGCCCGGTTCGGGATGTCCAGACACCAGGAGGAAGAACATGAAGACACGACGCATCCTCACCACCCTGCTGCTGGCGGGGACGGTGGCCACCGCGACGCTGGCGGTGACGCCCGTCGCGCAGGCCGCACCGAACAACGGGAACTGCCGCGGCGCCCGGGCCTTCTGCTTCTGGTACAACAGCAACCAGTCCGGCTCGGTGGCCGGCTGGGACCTGCTCACCGGCTTCAGGGGCTTCTACGACCTCGCCGACGCCGGCGCGTTCCAGGGCCCCGGCCGCGGACAGGGCGTCGCGGTGAAGAACAACGCGGCCTCCGCCACCTACCAGTTCCCCGGCAACTGCTTCGGCTACGTCGAGGTGTTCTACAACAGCGGCTGGAGCGGGCCCTCGGACGTCGTTCCGGCCTGCGGCAACATCAACCTGGTGTGGACGAAGAACGACAACGCCTCGTTCCTCGTCAACGGCTGACCCAGCAGGATCCGGCCGGGGCGGCCGCCGCCCCGGCCCGGCCCGCCCCCCCCGGGTTGGAGGCCCCCCCCCCCCCCGAACCACCCCCGCCCCCCCCCCCCCCCGCGGCCCGGGGCCGCAGGGGTGGGGCGGTGGGGTTTAAA
>NZ_JBHVPZ010000006.1:0-42051 GCF_042887135.1 Kitasatospora sp. NPDC057965 | reverse complement strand
GTCCGACTCCTCGGACGGCCCGGCCGACCGGAGATTCGAGGCCCTCGACCCCATGAACACACCACGGCTCACCGCGCCGCTCGCGGCCGTCGCCATCTGCTTTCTGCTGCTCGCCTCCTGCTCCACGAACAGCGGGACCACCACCGGCACCGCACCTGCCTCCACCGAGGCAACACCATTCGGCCCGGCAGGCACCTCCGCCGACGCCACCGTCATCTCCCTGCCGCTGGACCCGTACTTCCTCCCACCCGCCGACAACGTCCGGCTGCACACCGCCCTGGACCGACTGGTCACCGAATGCCTGCGGAGCGCAGGCGTCCAACCACCCGCCCCGGCCACCGACCCGGCCCCCGTTCTGGGGCGGTACGAACGGCGCTACGGACTCACCAGTGCCGCCGGGGCCCGCACCACCGGCTACCACCTGCCCGCCCACCCGGACCCGGCGCAGGTACCGCTCTCCCCTGACCAGCTGAACGCGCTCACCGGCCCGCAGGGCTGCCAGGAATCCGCTGCGCGCCGGATCACCGGCACTACCAGCTACCCCGGAGACGCCTATCTGGTCCGGTCGGTCAACCAGGAGTCCTTCGACCGATCGACGAAGACCCCGGAGGTCGTGGCCGCCGTCGCTGCATGGTCCCGGTGCATGAAACAGGCCGGCCACGACTACGCGACACCGCTGCAGACCGGCACCTGGCCCTCCGAACAACCCACCGACGAAGAGCGGACGACCGCCCTCACCGACGTCGCCTGCAAACAACAGACCCGGCTCGTCCGGATCTGGAACGAAGCCGAGGCCGCCATCCAACGCTCCCTGATCCAGCAGAACACCACCGCGTTCGACAACGTCCTGGCCGAACGCCGCCGCATGCTCAGCGAAGCGGACACCGTCCTCGCCGAAGGTCCGGCGTCCGGGCCGGGCCGCTCGGCCGCCTTCGGGTAGTCACCGGGCCAGGGAACCCTCAGGGCAGGGACCATTGCGGGCCTGCGGCACGGTGCCCGGTCGGTACCCTGGAGGTTCTGCCGGCCGGTGGCGGGTGGGAGCGGTGCCGGTGGTCAGCGTGCGAGGGCGACGGTGATCGGGACGTCGTCGCAGCTGGCCGCGATGCGGTGGAGGGCGGCGAACTCGGCGGGGCCGACGGACAGGCCTCCGACGTCCGACGACCCCGTCCTCGCGGATCGCCCGCCGAAACTGAGGTGACGTACCCTCTCGCGGTGTGCGCCACCACCGGCGTCGGAGGCGGGCCGGACCAGGCCGGCCGCCGGGCGCGGCCACGGCGTTCGGCGGGAGTGAGGGCAGTGCCGCGTTGCTGACGGCCTATCTGTCGAGGATGGCGCGCGAGGCGGCGGGGCTGGACGAGGCCCTCGGACGCCGGGTCGCGGCCACGGCACTCGACCTGCTGGTGCTGTTCGTCGACGACCGGGCCGCTCTTCTCCGGCGTCCAGCTCGTCCACGCCCCTGCGGACCGTGGTCTCGCTGGCCTGAGCCGCCCGTGCGACGGCCCGGACACCACCATGGCCCAGCACCCGGGCTTCGGCGCCCATCAACAGACGCCGTTGCCGCTCATCCAGGTGCGGGAACAACATCTGGAACTTCAAGGCGAGTTGGTCACGGATCGACTCGGAGATGCGCATACCACATCAACGAGCCCAAGACCATGAAGCAACATCTTGATTCTCTGCAACCCCTTAGCTAAGACATTGTCCGAACGATCCTGTGAGTAGGCAGAGTCGGTCTCAGGTCGACTCGGTGATGCGCTTAAGGTGTTCCGCGTCAAAAGCATCACGAATAACTTCTGGATTGCGTACCGAACGTTCCTCCGTCGGCGGGATGTAGAGTGTCCCTACTTGAAGCCCGTGAGCCAGCACGTCAGCGAGTTCACCCAGGGAGAAGGTCTCTTTCAGCGGTTCTACCAGCGCGTAGGTAGAGCTGAGCATCATGGTCACTTGATGCTCAGCAGCGTAGGTGCGCAACAGATAGTCCTGCAGGCGACGGTATCTCTCGGAATTGCCTCGCTTGGTGGAGTACATGGCAGTCTCGACGGCTGAGACCTGCCACAACAGACAGGGAACATCCGGCTGAAGCGGCCGTTCGCGAGCCAGGAGATCAGTCGCTTCGTACATTTGCAGACCGTGCGGTCCTGGATCGAGACCTAGGTCGGTGATGATGGTGTCCAGTGCTGAGATGCCCGGCAGGGTCCTAACGGCCAGGCCAAGCAGCGGTGCGGACTTTTCGATCAGGTCGGTGGGATACACGTAGATCTTGGGGTGCCCGTACGTTGCGAAGCACACAGGAGAGTCATCGAGAGCCGCATGCACAACCTCAGCTGCCATGGCCCGGTAGGTGTGCAGGCGATTCCCGCCCTCTTTGTACTTGTCCAGCATGCTGTGGACATTCGGAGACAGAGTCGTCAGGTATTCGTCGATACCGAACCCGCCGGCAACGGTGAAGATCTTCTTACTCATGCGCATGGCCTGCTCGGCCTCGCGGGTGATCTGCGAGACGTTCCGGATGCCAAGGCCGACGACGTAGATATCGGTCGGTCGGCGCGATTCATTAGTCGTCTTCACACGTACTCCATTAGCTCATTGATCTTGGCGCGCCGCTCGGCACCACTCAGCGTCCTGATGGCCTCCACCAGTTCCCTGCGCTTTTCCGCTGCCTCGATTCCCTGGTCGCCGCGGAACAAATCGGAGAACGAGTGGTACGTCAACCGCATGGGTTCTGTCAGAGTGGTCGGCGGAAGCGTCATGTCCATGTCGTCTGCCCGGAGGCTTCCAACGAGGTAGTAGTACAGGTCCCCCTCGCGGCGTCGGAGGCTCTCAAGCTCGTCGGGGCTGAGGTCGTAGTCGGCAGCGGCAGTGTCGGGGTCCGTGCGCGCCAGCTCGGCGAAGGCCACGTCGCGTTGTGCGCGAAGCAGCAGGTCTCTCAACGATTGCGCGGTCATGCCGTTAATGTGCCTGCATCACCGCGATGATTCGCGTAGGTAGGTCCGACAGGCGGGTCAGCCCACTCTGTTGGAGGACATCAGCCACTACCATCGGGCCAACGGCGCGAGACGTCGGCAGTCAACGTCTCGAACCGGGTGCCGCAGCCCGTCGACTCCACCCACGTGACGACCACTGGCTGGTGCCGTGGCCGCAAAGGTTCACCGAGTCGGAGCGGCGAGGGAGCGGATGGGTCGATGGAGCGGGTCCGGCCGCGCGTGTCGGGCGTGAGAAGATCGCGATCGCGGCCGTGGCCATCAAGCTTCATAACATTGACGGCGAACGCTCGCTGACGTTGGACGTTGGGGGGCCTTGCTGCTGACGTGGCAGTAGCCGAGGCAGGGCACGAGCCGAACGGGTACTTCTGGGAAGGTCTCGTACGGTTTGTCTGGCCGGACATCGCCGAGCATCTCGACTTCGACAGCGTTTGTGGACGATCATGTAATTCGGCTCTGTCGAAGATCTTGTGATCAGATTCGTGCCGAACCTAAATAGGCAGGGCCCTGCTGTGATCAGCGGATCT
Source organism: Kitasatospora sp. NPDC057965 (assembly GCF_042887135.1). Lineage (NCBI taxonomy): Bacteria > Bacillati > Actinomycetota > Actinomycetes > Kitasatosporales > Streptomycetaceae > Kitasatospora > Kitasatospora sp. NPDC057965. Next base: position 38,543 of record NZ_JBHVPZ010000006.1, on the reverse strand, counting down.
TGACAGCCCCACAGGCGAATGTGGCTGTCTCAAGGATCTCTGGCGTCAGGCGGACCCCGGTCATCACGTTCGTGAGGGCGAAGGCTGCGGCTACTGACTGGTCGATTTCCGGCTCTTCGGTGCTGAAGTGGAAGCCGACGCGACGCATCGTCTCCAGTTGGTCATCGGGGGTGCTGCCCCAACGGTAATCGGGGAACATCGGCTCGAAGACCAAGCGCATCGCGGCGTCCTCGGCCCAGAGGAATGAGTCCACGCCGTTGATGTTGCAGAAGTGTGAGATCCAGGTGGTTCCTGCCGAGGCTGGCAAAGCCCGTTCCTCGCTGACACCGAGATAGCCGTTCGGCTCGATCATCAAGGTCCATGAGCCGATGCCGGTCATCGCGACCAGTTGCTGCGTGTCGCCCAGGTCGTAGGCGGCCTCGATGACTGCTGTCACTCCGGTCAGCGCGGGGTGTTCTTCCCCGTTGAGGCGTTTCAGCAGCTCGGAGGGCGCGAGGTCGTTCACGAGCGTGAAGCAGTAGGCCTCAGCCAGGTCTGGGAATCTGTCCTCGAACCACAGGTAGTCAGTAGCAGTCACCGTCATGACGCAGATCCTTGCCCATGCTTCCGACAGCGCGGCGCGAGGGGTGCGATCGTGTGATCGGGAGTGAACTGGGTCAGGACGCAAGGAGTATGCGTCGACGGAGCAGGTCGAGGTTGGCGCGGCCATAGCCCTTGCGTTCGAGGAGCTTGATTCGCGTGACATGGCCTTCGACCTGGCCCGAGCTCCAGGTACTGGACAGCCCAGCGACGACGGGGTCCTGGATGCAGGCCGGCAGTGGCTGGTCCAGCACCGCCGGCGCCTCGGTGGCCGGGCCGGACGGTACCAGCTACAGCAACGTGCCTTCCAGACTTTTCGCCGCGTTCTTCGGGGCCTGGCCCACGGTCCTGTGGTCCATACCGGGAAGTCTTCAGGTCGGCATCGTGTCCGAAGTAGCAGAGTTCACCTCCACGGAGAGTGGGACAGTGCAGGAGAAGACCGGAGGGCGTCGCCCAAGCCGCCCACGTGGCGATGGCCGGCGCTGTCCGGCGCGGTGGGGCGGCCAACGCCCCGTAGGTTGGCGGCGGAACGCCGGAGAGTCGCGTGCTCGCTCTCAAGCTTCGCCGCTGGGGGCGGGTACGTCGTCGGTGCTGGCTGCGATCATGTCCCCGTGATCGGTACATCGCTCTGTTGTCGTCCTCGTCCGCCGACGCCGACGCCGTTGCTGTGCAGACGGCCGCGGCGTACTGCGCGGACGGGGCCACGCCGCTCGGGGCCGACGAGTACGGCGAGCTGGTGCGGGTGATCGCGGTCTACCAGGAGGCGCACCCGGGTGAGGTGCTGCCGGAGTCCCCCCGGGGGGCGCGGTCGCGGGCGACGTGCCGCACAGCGTGCCGATGCTGTCGCTGGACAACGTCTTCTCGGCCGAGGAACTGGACGCCTGGGCGGCCGGGCTGGAGCGCCGTCCGGGCCGCCCGGCGGCCGGCCGGCGTGTGGAGCCGAGGCTGGACGGCCCGACGTTGGCCGCACGTTACCGCGGCGGGCTTCTGCACCAGCTGATCGCCCGTCTTGACGGCCTGGCCGGCGAGGACACCAGCCACGCCGCCGACGCGGCGCCGGGCCCGCCACTGGGTGCCGCCACCACCGCCACCACCATCGCCGGTCCGGCGCACTGCGCCGGCATCGACGAGGTCCAGCAGCGGGTCGAGGGGGAGCGCCGCCCTACGCGCGGCGCTGCCGTTCGGCACCGACCGTCAGGAGGGTGGATGTGAGCGAGGAGTACTCGTCCGGGAGCCTGCGGACTCGTTCTCGCCTGCGCGCCCTGCTCCGGCTGTTGGGTGTCTGTGTCGTGATCGCCCTGCCGGTGAACGCCTTCGTGGCTCGCCCGTTCGCGGTGCCGTCGAGCTCGATGGAGAACACTCTGCGACCGGGCGACCGCCTGATCGTAAACAAGCTGGCGTAGCCTCCTGTTCATGAGGGTTGTTGTGAGGAGTTGTGGTGAACGGGTGGGCGGGGATGGTGGTGAAAGATCCCGCTGAAGTGCGGTGAACGGCAGCTGCGGATCGTGGTCACGGCAGTCCGGCCGGGGCTTGCCGGGGACGGTTTCGCAGACGCGATGGTTTCCCCGAGGGCATTGGATCGTGGGGTGCCCTCGCGTCCGGCGGCTGGACCATCCCCGACAACCTGGACGCCCCCAGCCTGGCCCGCCTGCTCGGCACCTACGTCACCCGCGTCCTCACCCCCGCGGCTCCACCGCCGTCTCCGGGCTCGGACTCGTCACCGCGCTGCGCCCGCCCACCCGCGCGGTGCGTACCGAGACCGGCTGGACGTCCGGACCGGTGGAGGGCTCCCGCCCGAAGGACGCGTTCGACCCGGCGCCGCCGGAGGTCCCGGACGTCCACCCCCTGGCCCAGGACCGCGGGCTGGGGGAGGAGCTGGTGACCGAGGCGTGGGACTGGTTCCGCGAGCTCACCGACGACGAGCAGAAGACGGCGCTGTATGCGGTCGGCCTGGACGTCAGCATGGCCTTCCTCGCGGCCGCCGGCCGTCTGACGCTGCCGCTGTCCGGCCCGGTGCACGAGCTGAACCCCCACTTCGACAAGACGGTCCCCGGCTCGTGGCTGGTCGACCTCTCCCATGTCGACACCGACCCGCTCCTGCCCAGCCCGTCCACCGCCGACGGCTCCCGCAGACCGGTCCGGCCTGGTACTCCACGGTGAAGGTCGCCTACGCCATGGAGCTCGGCGCCCGCCCGCAGCCGCTGGAGGGCTGGCTGCGCCACGAGCACGGCCCCTACCTCGACCCGTGGCACAAGCACCTGCGCCAGGCCTACCTGGACACGATGGCCACCCTCGGTGTCCCGCTCACCCTCGCCGACACCGACCCGCTCGCGTTCCTCGACGCCATGGCAGGCCTGAAGACGACCGGCGACCCGGCGGAGCTCGCGGTCCTCACCGCGGTCAGGCAGACCACGAAGGGGACCATCGGCAAGATGCGCGAACGCCCGCGCGGGCAAGGCTACAAGCCCGGTTCGCGCTGGACGGCGCCCTCACCACCTCCCTGCGTCTGGGCGTCAGCCCGGGGATGGTGAAGTTCGAGGGCTCCCGGCCGATGGCCGAGATCGCCGAACTCATCGCCGACGAGACGAACCCGGCCCGTCACGTCAAGACCGGCGGCCAGGTGTCCGCCGACGAGTAGCCCTCGCGCGGCCCGCCGACACCCGCCCGGCGGGCCGCCTACTCACCGCCACTCGAACACGATGCCGCCCCTGAACCTGGGGCGGCGGGAAGGACCTGATGCCCCGTGGGGGAGATCGACGAGGACCCGGAGCGCGCCGAGCGCACCCGCCCCATCCCGGTGCACCTGAACACCCGGGTCAAGTTCCTGCGGGAGAAGGTCGCCAAGGAGGAAACTGCCCGGCTCGCCCTCGCGGCCGGCGTCTCGGTGCGCACCACGAAGCGCTGGGTCCACGCCCTCAAAGCCGCCGCCGGGGGCGAGCTCAAGGGCGACATCCCGATGGCCAAAGTGAACGTGGCCAAGGTCGAACAGGCCGTGCGCGTCGCCTGGCAGCCGCAGGTGAGGAAGCGGGTGCGCCGTGACGCCGAGCAGCGCGGCTTCATGCTCCACATCCAGGCGACCTTCGGCTACAGCGCGGCCGGCGGCTCCACCGACGACCCCCGCCCTCGCATGATCACCCAGAAGATGCCCGGCTCCGTCGCCCGGCGCCTCTACGAGGCCCGCGACGCCGGAGCCACCCAGGCTCAGCAGGAGCAGATCCTCGCCGAGGCCCTGCTGCCGGTAAGGGCCTCGCCGCGCAGGCCGGCGAGAACTACGTTGCTGGGGTGACTGATCTTGAAGTAGTGGCACATGGGCTGGTGGGCGGCGAACGCTCTTTCGAACAGCTGAGATGCCATCCGCGGCTTCCGCTGGTGGCCTGCTCGGACTCCGAGCGTCCGGCAGTCCACATCTGGGACTGCGGCGCGGGGCAGCTACGCGAACTCGGCTCCGTGAGCCTCACGTCGGATGCCGATGGAGACACCTATGGGTGGAAGCGGGCAGGACAGACGCCCGCTTCGGCGTGGCATCCGCACCAGCCGCTGCTCGTCGTGGCAGGGGAAGACGGACTACGGCAATGGACTCCTGCTGGGGTCTCCGAACCGGAAGGCGCTCCAGCCAACGCCTCCTACCGCAGTCTGGCTTTCAGCCCGGACGGGCAGACCCTGTGGGGTTCACCGTCGTCTCGCGACGAAGGCGGCGGGTGGGAGAGCTCGGACGTCCTTGACCTTGCCTCCGGAACCATCGGTGCCGGACTGCCGTGGGACACAGGAGTCGCGGAACATCCCGGGGGCGGACTTGTCGCCACGCTCACCAGCGACCAGGGCGCCACGCACTGCCTCTTCGCGCGCGTCGATCGGGGGACCGGGCCTGCCGTGATGCGGCCGCTCCGCCGGGCGCTGATCCTGGACTGTGACGGCTACGAGACTCCGCTCTTCAGCGCGGACGGACGTCATATGGCAGTCCGTGGCAACGCGTACGACAACTCGGTGGAGGTATTCGAGTTTCCTTCGTTGCACCGGGTTCTGGCCACAACCCTCGGCGAGCCCTGCCCTGGCTATCCGTACCCGCAGGAGTGGCTTGTCCAGATGGAAGCCTGGTCGCGTCACAACATAGCCTTCGGGCCGCAACCGGGCGTGCTGTGGATCGCAACGCCCGCGGGGACGCTGGTCGAGATGGACCTCGACACCCGGCAAGCGGCCGAGCACGATGTGCTGTCCGGGTCCCGCTTGTCCGCGCTGGCCGTCACGGCGACCGGCGAGCTTCTCGTTGCCGGCAGTGAGGGAGAGCTGGTGCTCTTGTCCGTGCCGACCGGCTCCACGCTCGGCGGCTCCACGCAGGCCCGCACCATAAGCAGGGACGTCTCAAGGGCTGCAGCGATAGCGTTCTTGGAGGCCACCTCCGAGATTCCGGACGACGGCGACGACCTGGAGGCGCACCTTGTCCTGACCGACGGAACCCGCACATGGGAAGCAGACGATCTGGCGACGGTGACCGCGGCCGGCGCGACAGATCCAACCTGGCTTCAACTTCAAGCCGCCATCAACAAGGCACAGGTCCAGAGCAAACAAGCTGCGGAATGCGATGTACCGCCCGCAACCTGTGACTGAGTGCTTTACTCGGCCGGTTAACGGTCGAGCTGGCCCGTTGAGCACCTTGCGTTGTTCCTGGTCAGCGGGCTGCAGGGCTCCAAGGACCGTTCCACGGGGGAGCGGCTTTGGAACATCGTCGCTGGTCAGTAGATTTGCTCAACTCGCCAAGTGAAGCGCTCAGTCACAAAAGAGAAGTCCCGACCGCTTTCCGGCGGCCGGGACTTTTCTATTTCTGCGACCTCTTACGTGAATACGCCGACGAAATTCTGGAGAACCGGATGACCGATACCAATGACACCGCAGCCCCGACGGCGCGCCCGGCGTGCGGATGCCCGTCGCCCTCGACCTCGTCTCCGGCGAACTGACGATTCCGGTCGCAGCAGTTGCCGCGCTGCTGCGCGCCGTCGCAGCGAGCTGGACCACCGGCCCGTGCCCGACCGGGCGGCGGGCCGCGGCGCCGTTCGCCGGCGCGCTCGTCCGCGTCGCCGACCAGGTCGACGTCGAATGCATCGCAGCCGCCGGCCGGGCCGCCGCCCAGGCCGCCGGTCCTACCGGCTGACCTGCCCGCCAGCCCACCCAGGGCCCGCCCTCACACTGAGGGCGGGCCCTTCTCCATGCCCGAACCGAAGGAGGCCTCGATGCCGACGCTGCACTACGCCCCCGCCGCCGCCCGCACCCTGCGCTGCCTTCAGCGCCGCCGGGCCGACGCGGTGAAACTGCGCCGGGTGCGCCGCGCGCTCGACCGGCTCGCCGCCGACCCGCGCCACCCCGGCCTGCGCACCCACCGCTACCACGCCCTGCCAGGCCACACCCGCCCTCGTCACGCCGAGGTGGGAGAACGATGACGAGGTCGAGGTCTGGATCGGCGCCCATCACCGCAGCGCGCTGCGGCCGCTCGGTCATTTCGACCTGGATTGGCGGCGATTCGATGGGTGACACTTCCGACACCAGGAGAACCCGCCGGCCGGATGATGGCTCTGGGCTCTCCGCGGCGGACGGATTGGATGAGTTGTTCGAGCCTGAGATCCGCCGGATCTTCCGGGCTGTGGCTGTAGGTCCCGTCGCGAAGCATCGTGAACAGGACGTCGACCCAGCGCCTGGCCAGACAGAGGAGTGCCTGGGTGTGTCGCTTCCCCTGGCCGATCTTCTTGTCGTAGTAGGCGCGGGAGGCCGGGTTGCTGAGCAAGGCGAACGCTGCCAGGAAGAACGCCCGTTTCAGCTGCTTGTTGCCTCGGCGGGAGGGCTGTTCGCCGCGCATGGAGGCGGACTGCGGGTTGCGGGGGTGAGGCCGGCGTAGGAGGCGAGGCGGGCGGCGCTTGGGAAGGCGCTCGCGTCGCCGACGTCGATCAGGACGCGGGCGCCGGTCCGAGGGCTGACCCGCGCGCTTGCGGGGAGGACCCCTTCGCGACCTGCACTGTTCTGACAGCTTTGCCGTTTCTTGGCCAGCCTGCTGAGCGACTCGATCCGGGCTGGTCTGTTGAGGTGTCAAGGTGCAACGCCCATGGTGGCAGGTGTCGGGGGTGCTGTGTCGGTGTTGCTGTTTCTGGGGTTGGCGGGCTCGGCTTGGCTTCCCGGTGGGCTGTCGGCCTGTTCGTGCGGGGTCCTGGGGCCGGTCGGGTCCGGCTGGATCGCCTGGTCTGTCGTACGGGCCGTCTAGCCTCCTCGGGGAAGGTCGGTCGTTGCCGCCGGGGGGAGTACGGGTGAGTGGCCTGGGCTGGATGTATGGGGCGGACCTGCCGCTGGTGAGCGTCACCTTCGCCCGTGATCTCACTGCGCGACAGCTCCTGGAACGAATGCGCGCGGACCCCTCAACACTCGCCGAGCGGACCCAGGAGGAGTTCCGCGAGGACTTCGGTGACATCCTCTACAAGGACGGCGCCTACGTGGTCACCGCCGGCCGGTACGAGTCGTGGGCGTGGGTGTGGGAGCACGACAGCTGGCTGTGCGTCGGGGACGACGACCTGCTCGGCGTGGTCTCGGCCGGGACGGCGGCAGTGGCCCTGCACGCCAACGAGAAGCCCATGGTGGACTTCCGCTATGCGGAGAACGGGCGGCTGGTGACCGGTCTGGACACCCTGCTGGGCATCCAGCCCGAGCACCGCACCGGCCAGGACCCCCACCGCTTCGACGCCGAACTGCGGGCACTGGGCGCCCGACCGGACACCGGGGAGACCGGGCCGCTGGGACTGCGCGGTCTCTTCTACCGCCTCGCTGAAGGGCTCGGTGCGGGCATGGACCGAACCGATCTCCTTGCCGGGACAGTCCTCAGCGCCCGACTACAGCCACACCCCGACCGCGCTGTGTGACACACCCGGCCTGTGCACCCACGAGCTGGCGACCGTCACGATCACCGGCCGAAGAAACGGCCGAAGTCGTGCACGGCAATGACGACTGGTCGGCCAGCGGCCCCGGGCGCCCCGGAACGGGGAGAACACGTACTGGTCCGAGAACTACTCCCGGAACTCCGGCTGACCCCCGCCTGCGTGGGGAAGACGGGCGCACACAACGGTGAAGGCGAGGGTGGTCGAGCGGAGACATCCACGCCCTTCTGCCAGACCGAACCTCGCGAACGACATCACTCACTGATCTGAGTGTGTGCCGGTCCCGAGTCGTAGCGGTCGAGGAACGCGTTCGCCGGGAGGTCGAGCGCATGAAGCTTGGAGAACACCTCCGTACCCGCGCCCACCTCCTCGTCGCCGTCGGAGATCCGGTAAGCCTGCACCATGCCGAGGACTTCGAAGTCGCCCTCCCGGGCGTACTCGGCCGACTCCCGCTCGGCCAGTTCCACGGCCTCGTCGAGGGACCGTGCGCGAAACAGCACGACACGCTCCTCGTAGGGACGGGTTTCCCCGGTCAGCCATCTGTAGAAGGTTCTGGCGCTGTACCACGCCTTCGGCTCTTGCCCCATTGCGGTCCGTCACCCCCTCGCGCCAAACCATGATCGTTGCAAAGACAGACCCACTTTCGCAACAGGCCCAGCTCCCTCTGCTCAAAGGCGATTCTCTGCTCGACCGACCCCCGCGCTTGCGGGGAGGACCCGGTTGAGGTGAGGGCCAGCCCGGCGGCGGCCGGCTGACCCGCAGCGGCGAGCTCGTCACGGACCCGCCGAGCCAGCTGCTCGACGGTTGCCCGCACGTTCTCATCACCCATCTCCTCCATGACCGCAACCTGTCCAACTGCTCCGACACGAAGGGCACGCCCCATGACCACGACTCCGTCCCCTGCACCGGTCCGCCCCCGACTGGCCGCACTGGCCTCGGCCGTCGCGGCCTCCGGGGCCGCGTTCGGCGAGGCGTTCGACGAGGCGATGGCGCTGACCCGTCGCCTGAAACCGCCTCACATCCGACGGGCGATGGCCGAGATCATCCCGACCGCGAAGGCCCATTGCTGGGAACCCGCCGCGATCGTGCGGGCCCTGCTGGCTGAGGAGGCCGCCGGGCGGGATACGGCCAACCGCGGCCTTGTCAGTGACCTGTGCCATGGTGCGGTTCATGATCAACGAACACCTTGCGGATGTCGACTGGTCGTCGATGGGCCACGCCTACGGTCCGGCCGTGGAGGTCCCGCGGTGGCTGGAGCAGATGGCCTCGCCCGATGCCGACGTCCGGAAGAAGGCATTCAGCAGCTTCTACAGCGCGGCCCACCACCAGGGCGACGTCTACGCCTGTACCGCGGCGAGCCTGCCGTTCCTGTTCGCGCTCGCCGACGACGCGAAGACGCCGGATCGTGAAGCAGTTCTCGCCCTCCTGGTCAGCATCGGCCGCGCGGCGCTGGAATGCGACCCCGACGGCATCTACTACAGTCCGGCCGGCGACATGTCGACGCCCCACGCGGATGTCGTGCCCCGGATGCGCGAGCGCGTCGGCGACTTCGAGCGGCACGCGGCGCACCCTGATCCGCGGGTGCGTCAGGCGGCAGTCCCGGCCCTGGGGCTGTTCCTCGACGATGCGGACCAGGCGTTCGCGCTGCTGCGCGAGCGGCTGGCGGCCGAGAGTGGCACCGTGGGTCGGCTCCTGGCCATTGAGACGGCCGCCGTTCTGGCCCGGCGGCTGCCGGACGCGCTCGGCCCGGTCACGGCCTGGCTCACCGCTCTGGCCACGGACTCGGGACTGGACGCCGACATCAGGCTGGCCGCCCTCGTCCACCGCGCCGCCTGCACACCGGAGACGCTCGGTGCCGACCTCGTCCCGACCGCCGTCGCCCTGCTCCAGCAGCTCTCACTTGAACCGGAACCCCAGGATGAGGCCGACGCCCGGCCGGCCGCCTGCGGGCAGTGCGCGGCGTGTACCGGGGCCGCCACCGGACCGGCGCCGAAGAGTCAGGTCCCGCCGCGGCTCGCCGCGGTCTTCGCCGACCTCGACCGGCGCGGCCGCACCCACGCCCCGACCACCGACCTGCTCACCACCCTCCATGAGATCCTGGACACCCGGGTCGCCGAGCGCACCGCTCTTCTCACCGCCCAGCTCCGCAGCCCGGACCGGGCCACCCGCTACGACGCCATCGGCATGGCCCAGACACTGATCAGCTCCTGGCGCGGCGACCACACCCACCTCGTCCGGCTGCTCGCCGACTGCCTGCAGCCCCACGACCCCTACACCACGGCCGAAGCCGCCGAAACGCTCGGTCGAATCCCCACCGCCCTTGCCGAACCCGCTCGCGAAGCCCTCGCCACCCTCGTCGCAGCCCACCGCTCCGCCCACGGGCCGACCGCGTGGGCCGCCCCGAACCCGCTGCTGCGCCGGGCCCACCAGAACGCGGTAGCGGCGCTGGCCGGCCTCGGCGACGAGCGTGCCCTGCCTGATCTGGTGACGGCGCTGGACGCCGGTGTCGACTCCTGGCGCGCGGTGCAGGCCGCCGGCGACCTCCCGCAGGCCGCAGGCGACCTGCTGCCCCGTCTGACCCGGCGCCTGGCCGACGCGGACCTCTCCCAGGACTGGTCCTGGTCGGAAGCCTGCGCGCTGATCGCTGCCCTCCGCAAGCTCGGCGACCCGGCAGCTGTGCCTGCACTCACCGCGGCTCTCACCGCCTGTGTCGTCCAGGACCAGCGACGCGGCGCAACCGCGACCCTTCACGCGCTGGCCCGCTTCGGCACCGACGCCGTCGGCGCCCTGGAGAGCGTCCGCCCGCTCGCCGAAGCCGAGGACCCGAACCTGCGCCTCGCCGCAGTGGAAGCGCTGTGGGCCGTCGAACGTGACCCCGCGGATGCCGTACCGCGCCTGACCGGCCTTCTCGACACCCACCAGCTGCGGGGCGCGGCCGACGCTCTGGGCCGGATCGGCATACCGGCGGCCGAGGCGCTGCCCGCCCTGCGACGGATGCTCCAGGCCGAGTACGAGTGGACCCGGGTGCACGCGGCTGCCGCGATCCACGCCATTGCCGGACCTACCGAGACGGAATCCGTCCTGCAGGTGCTGCTGGAGGCCTGGGGCAAGAACGACGCGACCGCCGGCTTCGTCCTGGCGTGCCTGCAGCGGATGGGCCCCGCCGCAGCACCCGCCCTGCCCCGGATCCGCGCGGAACTCTCCCGGGCCCGCCGCGGCGGAGGCTTCTTCTCCGGCTTCGACGACGACGAGGCACTGCAGCGCGCCGCCCGTTCCCTGATCGACCGGCTGGCCTAAGGCAGTCCTCCTGGTGCGCCGGTCCGCCGCGGCTGGCGCCACGCGAGAGCCGGTACAGACGGGCAGGGACCGCGGCCCTGGGCCCGGCTGGACCAGGGCCGGGCAGATCCCGGCCACAGCGCCGTCACGCGTGACATGGCAGGCCTGGGGGTGGGTGCTTTCTCCTGCAGTCCCGGCACGGCTACCTGCCGGAAGAGGCCACGGAGTCGGCGCGCCCGGTGAGAGGGCTTCGGTGCACCGTCGCCGCGTCGGGGACGAGAGCGTGGCGACACCGGCTGGCGGGCGGTCAGAGGCAGGCCACGCATCGGGTCACGGACGCGTTCAGGAAGGCGAGGTACGTGCGGCCCAGCGCGCTGATCCGGCCGAGCAGGACCAGCTCCTCGCCCGCCTGTTCCAGGCGCGGCAGGGCCGTGGCGAAGTCCATGGGCGTGTCAGGCGGAGACTCGCTTCTCAGCTCCATGCGTCGCTTCTCAGCTCCATGCGTCGCTTCCAGATACCCCAGCAGTGCCGGGCCAGATCCAGCAGCTGACGCAGAGCACCGACTCCCTCGCCACCGACTGGCACAACTGCCCCGCGGGCGCCGCAGACAACCGCTGGTATTGCTTCTACCCAGGACGAGAACTTCGGCGGCAGGGGGCTGCAGTGGAACTTCGAGCACCGCAACGACCGGATCTACTTCAACAACTACGGGTTCCAGAACCAGACCTCGGGCTGGGTCGACACCGGCGTTCTCACGATCAGGCCGAACGGTCGTCCGTTCCTCGGCCCTTACACGGAGCTCTGGACCGAGCCGCCGTACTCGATGGCCTCCTACGTCGGCGACTACACGAACGACAGGGCTGAGGACTTCACGGCCTGCAAATAGCACAGCGCCGGGTGGCAGGCGACCCCCTCGCCCTGCCACCTGGCGCGTTCGCGTGGTCAGCCGGAATTGCCGAGGTAGACGTTGTAGCTGGTCACCGAGGGGATGGGGACGTTGAGCATGCCTGCGGTCTCGGTGAGGGTTGCTTCCTGGGCCAGGACCCGGCCGGTGCCCGGGTCGATGATGAAGGTGTAGCGGGTGGGCAGGCCGCTCTCCTTCGAGCTCGCGGAGTACGCGACGCCCACCCGCCCGGCCCGGTCGGTCACGGTCCCGGTGACCTCGAGGCCCGGCAGCAAGGCGATCAGCTCCAGCACCGCGGCGCGCTGGCCGCCGGTCAGGGCTCGGGCGGTGAGCAGGTCATGGACCGCCTGCGAGGCCCCGCCCGGCCCGTCGACACCAGCGGTGCGCCTGCGCAGCCAGTCCTTCAGGGCCTGGCCGTCCAGCGGTGTGCTGACGTCTCCAAGCGTGGGGTGGAAGGGGTCCGTGCGGGTCTTGTCCGACCCGCCGAGGCTGCGCCGTCTGATGACGAGGCCGGCCGGGCCGTTGAGGATCTCGTAGTCGTACGGGACGACGCGGGAGGTGACCTTTCCGCGGTCGTCGCGGGTGTTGAGCGCCCACTGCTGCCAGTGCAGCCCCAGCGGGGTGACGGGCGTCTCGCCGGCCGACCGGGCGGTGCGGGCGACCTGCAGGAGTTGCGTGCGCGCGTCGGTGGACTCCTGTTCCGCCGTCAGGTGGTACGCCAGCGGTGCAGGGGTGGCGGCCGCGGCGGGGCCGCTGCCCCCGGGCAGCACGAGCAGCGCCGTCGCCACCGCCGAGACGGTCGCGGCGGCGGCCAGGCCGAGCACCAGACGCCGCGGCCGGGAACGCCTCGGCGGGCCCTCAACCGGCCGTCCGGCAGCGTCGCCCAGGATCATCTCCAACGCGGCCTCGGCCTCGGCCCGGTCCGGTAGCTCGCCCGCAGCCGGATCACTGGCCACCATCATCTCCCTGACCCGCTTCGCAGTACTCACCGCGCCACCCCCACCTTCCGCGTGTCTGCCGCTTTCGTCCGCGCGGAACCGTCCTCCGAGGCATCCAGAGCCGTCCGTAGCCGTTTCCTCGCCCGCAGGAGCCGCATCGAGAACACCGCCGCACTGCACCCCAGGGCCCGGGCGGCGTCCCGGACCGGTAGCCCTTCCCAGCCGGTCAAGGCCAGCACCTCCCGGTCGGCCGGAGACAGCCCCGACCACGCCCGCTGCACGGCGTCACGGGCCGCGACCTGCTCTCCGACGTCGCGCGCCGCGACCACCGTCACCGACTCGCCGGCCCGCACCGCCGCCAGCGCGCTCTCTCGCGCCCGAAGGTGGTTGGCGACGGTCCTGCGCGCGACGCCGTACAACCAGGGCAGCACCGCCGAACGAGGACGGTCCCCGAAGCGCCGCCACACCGTGGTGAAGACCTCGGCCGTCACATCCGCGGCCTCCTCCGGAGCCACCCGCCGGCGGACATAGCGGTAGACCGCTGTGTGATGCTCGCCGTACACAGCCCGGAACTCATCCTCTACCCCCAAGACCTCTCCCCAGATCGGATCCCACCCTGTCTATGTCGAGAGGGCGACGGATCTCACACCCCAAAGAGCCGAGGCGGTTGTGGATCAGCTTGGGATCGATCCTCAACGGGTCCAGGCGCGGGCCTCCTCGTTCGCCACCGCGCCGCCCTCGCCGTCGCCCGCCGCCTCACCGTTCCGCTGCGCACTCCCCATGCACCTTGCAGAACCTGTACTGGTACCGCGTGACCAGGACCGCCCTACCGCCCGCCCGCCGACCGCTACCGTCGACCCTGCGGCCGCCGCCGCCACGGCGGCCGCCACCACCGAGAGGACCAGGTGACCACCCAGCCCGAACCCCAGGCCCCGGCCACGCCCAGGCCGGCCACCGTGCACGAGCTGCGCACCGCGCTGTCCCGCTACGGCCTGCCCGGCGACCGCGACCTGTTCGAGCAGGCCCTGGCCGCCGCCCTCGACGCCTCCCCGATCGGCGACCTCGCCGCCGTCACCGAGGTCATCGCCACCTACCTCCACCGCCTCACCCTGCGCACCGGCGAACGCGCGATGGCCTCCCTCGCCGCACCCATCGGCGGCCAACAGCGGACCCGGGCCACCGAGGCCTTCGCCCGGCTCCGCGTTACCGGCGGCAACTGGTGACCGATCAGCCCGACCACGAGCAGCCGGCGGCCCCGCTGCACGTCTTCCTCCCCGACGCCGCCGAACAGGTCGGGCGCCCGCACCGGCCCTGAGCGAAGCGATCCGGTCTGGTGGCCCGTCTCCTCTCGGAGCGAGCCACCAGCCCGGTGTTCACCGCATGGGTCAGCGGTAGATCCGTGCTGACCGTTCCGGGTCGCCAGCCACGTTCGCCACGAAGAGACCGAGGTCGAAGTGCTCGGCTTCGGCGAACGGCGTCAAGTCGTCCTTCAGGCCGTACCACTCAGGCGGGGCCGGATAGCGCAGCTCGATGCTCCGTCCTACGGCCAGGACACAATCGGCTCCGACCACATGGTGCTGGACGTCAACGGACCCGTCGAGCCGGACCACTTCCTTGCCCACCCGGAGTCGGAGCCCGCCGGCCTCCCGGTAGAGCACGACATCGGTGGCGGCCAGCTTGCCGTAGTGACCACATGCCGTCTCTGACGGCTTGACGCTTCTCACGTGGTCCGTCGCACCGGTCGTGGGATCGAAGTGAGCGACGAGGCCGGCGGTCTTGAAGGATGCAACGAGCATGGCTACCTCCTACCCAAACCCAGGTCCTGGCCGCCGGTCCGTGTTGCGCTTTCTCGGATCGGTGCTCAGGCCGGAGAATCCGCCCGTTCCGGTGACAGTGGATCGGACCGACCTGGGTGCGCGGGTGTTGAGCTCCGAGCGCCGACGGATTCGAGTTCTGGCGCCCTTCCGTTGCGGGGAGAGTGCAGGAGAAGAGAACCGGCACCGGCTGGAGCGGCGACTCGCCGTACGCAGGGGTGTCCGGTCCCTGGAATGTCAGGAGAAACGCGTGTTCAAGAAGGCTGTCGGTGTCGCTGTCGCGGGACTGGCCATGGCGGCGTTGTTGCCCGTGGGGACGGCTGAGGCCGCGACGTGCGGGGGGTCCGGGTGCACGGGCAAGAACCCGATCTCGACCGGTTGCGGAGATGACGCCCGCACCATCGACACGATCTCGCCGGCTGGGGGAGGCCCTGTGGTCGAGCTGCGCAATTCAGCCACCTGCAGTGCAGCGTGGGCCCGTATCGAGAAGGCGAACAGCAACTGGCGGTTCAAGATTGAGATCAAGGGTGGGGCGTCGTATCTCGCCAACGCTTCGCTCGACCGCCAGGTACCCACAGCCATGGTCGGGAGCAGCAACGCCTACCAGGCCTGCGTGGAGCAGTACGACGGGGCAGGCGGCTCCTGGTCGTGCACCGGCTGGCACTGACCGCTCAGAGCGAGACTCCCGGGACCGGAGCCCGCCCGGTGGCCCCGGCTGCAGGCGTGTCTCGTTGGGTCCTCGACGCTGCCCCGCTCATTGGCGTGTGCTCTGTCGGGGCTTTCGCGGACCTGTGCTCGTTGGGCTTGGCCGGCTGCGGTCCCGGTGGTCAGCGGGCGCTGCTTCCGCCTGGTGGCCGGGGGTAGCGGAAGAAGAGTTCGGGACCCCCTCGTCCAGGCCGTCGACCAGCCCGACCGGATGCCAGCCCGCCCGGTGCAGGAGGCGCTGGACGGGCTGGTTCGAGACGTTGGTCGAGGGGTGTCCGTTCGCGGCATGCGGCCGGAACGTCTCGGGCGGGGCCCGTGCCTGTCGGGCGGGTCGTGTTCAGTGTGGGCCCAGCTTTTCGCTCAGCTGGCTGCGGGAGGTGATTCCGAGCTTCGGGAAGATCCGGTACAGGTGTGTGCCGATCGTCCGGGGTGACAGGTGCAGCTGCCGGCCTATCTCTTTGTTGGAGAGTCCCTGTACCGCCAGCTGGGCGATCTGGACCTCCTGGGGCGTGAGGAGGTCCCGGTCGGGGCGGCCCTGGCTCGTGGTGCCCTCGCCGGCGGAGCGGAGTTCCTGGGCGGCGCGCTCGCGCCAGGGTTCCACGCCCATGGCGGCGAAGGAGTCCCGGGCGATCCGCAGCGGTGTGCGGGCCTCCATCACCCGGCGGCGCCGGCGCAGCCAGGTGCCGTAGGCGAGCATGAGTCGGGCGCGGACGAAGGGTGTACGGGACATGTCCAGGTCGAACGCCGCCCGGTAGTGTTCTTCGGCGTGTTCGTCGTCGGCGAGCAGCGCCTGGGCGAATCCCAGGCTCACCCGGATCATCTGGACCTCGCTCGTCCCGGCGGACGTGAGGAGCTGTTGGAGGGCGGCCTTCGCTGTGGCGCGCTGGTCGTCGCCGGTGGCGGCCTCGGCCAGCTCGGTGATGGCCATGGTCTGCATGAACGGGTGGTAGGAGGGGTCGGCGGGGTCGAACACCCGCTGGACGCAGGAGAACGCCTCGGCGAAATGGCCCGCGGCGAGGCCGATCAGGCCACGGGTGATCTGGATGTAGGCGAGCTTGGAGGGGTCGACCACGGTCAGTCCCTGGCCCTCCGCCTCGCCGATCGCGATCCGCGCGGTGTCCAGGTCTCCGCGCAGCGCGGCGAACTGGGCCTTCGCCACCCGCGCGCCGGTCAGCCAGCGTGGTTGCGCGGTCTCCTCGGCCAGTCGGGCGGCCTCGGCCGCCGCCGGGAGTCCGGTCTCCCAGTCGACGGTGTGGACGGTGGCGAGGGCGAGGAGCACCAGTGTCTTGGTCAGCGGGCCCCGGCGGCCCTGGCGGCGCAGTCCGTCCGCTGCGTGGCGGGCGAATCCGGTGACGTGGTCGAACGCGTTCACCATGATGGCCGCGTTGCCCAGGGTGGCGGCGGTCACGACGTCGTACCCGCCCTCGCGTTCGAGGCGCCGCAGCCGGTCGATGACCGTCGCCGACGCCTCCAGCGGGGCGGCCCCCGCCAGTGTGCACACCAGGTCCGGGTGGAGTTCGGGGACCGGTAGCCGCTCGGCGGCCGTCACGACGCGCTCGCGCAGTTCCCGCCCCGGGTCGGCCCACCAGCACCGCCACGCGGCCACGCGCAGCAGCCGCAGCGCGAGTTCGGGATCGCCGGCCTCGGCGGCCTGCTCGGCGGTGGTGATCAGCAGGTGGATGCGGGAGGTGGTGGTGTCGGACTCCGACTCCAGCCATTCGCGCAGCAGGACCACGCGGGCCCGCTCCAGCACGTCCGGGCCCAGCGATTGGGCCTGCTGGAGCAGCTCTGACACGCGATCGGCCTGGCCGAGTTCGAAGTGCAGTTCCGCCGCGCCGAGGAGGCGGGCGACGCTGTGTGAGGGAAGCCCGCTCAGCGCGGTGGCGCGTTCCAGCGCCGTCAGGGCCACCGCCGCGGCGCCGCGCTGCCTCGCGCTGAGAGCCGCCTGGTCCAGTTGCCGTGCCACCGCTTCGTCGGGACGGCCGCCGGCGGCGGCCCGGTGCCACGCCTGCCGGTCGGGCTGTCCCTGGAGGGTACGGGCGAGCGCGCCGTGGGCGGCGAGACGGTCCGCGAGCGAGGCCGAGTTCAGGACGGCGGAGGGCACCAGCGGATGGGTGAAGTCGATCCGGAACCCGTCGACGCGCACCAGGCCCGCGGCGATGGCGGGCTCCAGGGCACGTGCGGACACCTCGGTGCCCGTCAGGGCCGAAGCCGCGGCGAGCACCTCGTTCAGCGCACCGTCGTCGGCGGTGGCCGCGACCAGCAGCGCGAGGTGCGTGTCGCACGGAAGGTCGGCCGGCCGCGGGGAGAAAGCCCGCTCCAGTCGGGCGGTGAGGGGAAGCCCGGGCGCCAGCGCGGATCCCGGGGGCGCCCCGTCCGTTCCCAGGGTGGTGGGCAGCTCGGTCAGCGCGAGGGGGTTGCCGGCCGACATCTGCGCCACCAGGCGGCGCGTGCCCGGGGCGAGAGCGGGGCTGCGGGCGGTCAGCAGGGCGTCGGCCGCGTTCGGCTCCAAGGGCTTGAGGTGCAGCTCGCGGATGTCGGGGGCACCGCGCCACACCGTACGGTCCTCGCGGACGGCGACGAGCAGGCCGACCGGTTCGGCGCCGACACGGCGTGCGACGAACGCGAGGACGTCCAGGGTCGGCGTGTCCAGCCACTGGGCGTCGTCCACGACCAGCAGGACGGGCGCTTCGGCGGCCGCCTCGGCGAGCAGGCCGAGGACGGCCAGCGAAAGCACGAAGAGCTGCGGCCCGGAGGTGCCGGGGGACTGCTCCGCCATGCCGAAGACCCCCTGCAGCGCCTGCGCCCGAGGGGCGGGCAGGCGCGGGATGCGCTCGGCCATGGTGTGGGTCAGCTGGTGCAGCCCCGCGAACGGCAGATCGCTCTCGGCCTGGACACCCGAGGCCCTGAGGACGGTGAATCCGCCCGCGCGGGCCCGGGCGGCGGCGTGGTCCAGGAGGGCGGACCTGCCGACCCCGGGGGCCCCGTGGATCAGCAGCGCGTCGCCACGCCCGGGCAGGGCGTCGACCAGTGCGTCGACGGCCGCCAGCTCCTCGTTCCGGCCGAACAGTGTGGTGCCTGACATCCGATGTTCCTCTGCGCCTGCGCCAGGGCTGTGACCTGGACCGTTGCAGTGTAGGTGCGCGCATCGCACGGGTTGGAATGCGCTGAGATTCAT
The DNA here is from genome assembly GCF_042887135.1 of Kitasatospora sp. NPDC057965. Taxonomy (NCBI): domain Bacteria; kingdom Bacillati; phylum Actinomycetota; class Actinomycetes; order Kitasatosporales; family Streptomycetaceae; genus Kitasatospora; species Kitasatospora sp. NPDC057965. The sequence goes on along the minus strand of NZ_JBHVPZ010000006.1, from coordinate 20,241 downwards.
GTGTCCGGCGACACATCACCCACAGTCGCTTCACAGTCATTCGGCCGCCGACGTAAGTCATCCCGTGTCCCATGCTGGATGCCATGGCGACCGAAGGGAGAGGACCCGTGACATCCGTGACCGACCCGGCCGGGTTCCCGCAGGACGGGAACACCGGTCATCGTGGGAGCCGCGCCGTCTCCGTCGCCGCCGTGCCGGTGACGGTCGCCTCGTACGAGCCCGCGTGGGACCCGGGCCGGATGACGACCCGGCGGTTGGGGCACCGGCTCTTCACCGCGACGGAAACGGGCCCTCGCCGCTGCACCCGCGGCCTGCGGGAGATCGCTCGTGGCACCGGGCAGGCCGAGGGGTTCTTCGTGGTTGCCGTCATGGGGGCCACTGGTGCCGCCACCCTCGTCACCGAGCAGGCCTCCCGTCGAACGCCGGCCGCGCAGGACTCCCGCCACACCCGGATCCGGGAGGTCCACGCCTACGTGGACCGCCACCTCGAGGATCCGCAGCTCGGACCGCGGACGATCGCGGCCGCGCACCGCATCTCCGTCCGCTCCCTCCACAAGCTCTTCGAAGGGGAGGGGGCGACCGTCGGCCGCCTGATCCAGCGCCGCCGGCTCCGGGCGGCGGCCGAGAACCTCACCCGCACGGGCAGCGGCGACCGCACGGTCTCCGGCGCGGCCCGGCGGTGGGGCTTCACCGATCCGGCCCGCTTCAGCCGGCTCTTCCGTGCCTCCTACGGCATCTCAGCGAGCCAGTGGCGCGACATCCGCGGCGCCCGCGGGGCGGGCGAGCCGTCCGGCCCACGGGACGCCCGGGGTCCGGTGTCCCGATGACGCGTCGACCCGAAGGGAACCCGGTGTCCGCATCGCTGTCCACTGCGTCTCTGTCCACCGCGTCGCTGTCCGCCTGCGGCCGGGCGGAGAGCTGGCAGGACGCCGTGTCCCACGCCTTCGTGCCGATGACCGTGGACTTCCTGGAGGAGGTGCCCTCGCCCGGGGAGATCGTCGGGCACCGGCTGGGTCCCGTGTGGATCTCCAGGGTCCAGGCCGGGCCCCAGGTGGCGACGCGCAGCAGGCGCATGATCGCCGCGGGCGACTCGCCGTCACTGATCCTCAGCATCCAGGAGCGTGGCACCGCGCTCAAGGAGCAGGACGGACGGGAGACGCTCGTCCGGCCGGGCGGGTTCTCCATCAGCGACACCTCCCGGGTCTTTCGGAAGAAGCTCGAGGAGGAGTTCGTCTTCACCTCCTTCCATTTTCCCCGCGCCGAACTGGACGTGCCCGAGAAGGACCTGCGGGCACTGACGGCCACGGCGTTCGACGGGAGTGAGGGCAGTGCCGCGTTGCTGACGGCCTACCTGTCGAGGATGGCGCGCGAGGCGGCGGGGCTGGACGCGGCCGTCGGGCGCCGGGTCGCGGCCACGGCACTCGACCTGCTGGTGCTGTTCGTCGACGACCGGGCCGGGCGCACCCGGCCGCAGGGTTCGCGGAGCGCGGCCTCCCTCGAGCGGGTCAAGGACCACATCCTGCGCAACCTCCGCGATCCGGATCTGTCACCGTCCACGATCGCGGAGGCGAACTTCATGTCCGTCCGCCTCCTCCACAAGCTGTTCCAGCCGGAGGGTGTCACGGTCGGCGGGTGGATCCGCACGCAGCGGCTGGAGCGCTGCAGCCGGGACCTGCTGCGGCCGATGGCGGGGGAGCTCGGGGTGGCGGGGGTCGCCCGGCGCTGGGGCTTCGCCAACTCCAGCCACTTCACCCGTGCCTTCCGCGCGGCGTACGGCATGACGCCGCGGGACTGGCAGGCCGGCGCCCACCTCGCGCGCCGCGACGGCTGATCCGTCTCCTTCGATGGGCCCCGCGCCGCTCCCGGCGCCGCGCCGGCGCGGCCGTCCGCCGTGCCCGGGGTGCCGGGCTGCTGCGCACCGCCCTCGCCGACCCGTGCGCACGCTTCGGCGGGCCCGATCGGCTGGGCGACCTGGCGGTGTCGTTCGGACCGGGCGGGCAGCCGGCGGCCTGGACCGCGCCCGGGGTGGAGCCCCCGCACGAGGGCATGGCGCAGGGCCGGACCCGCCGTCTTCCGGACGGCCTCCGGGGCCCGGGCGGCTGGATCGCCGTCCAGTACCAGGACGACGGGCGCCCCGTCCGGTTCATCGCCCACCGCTTCAGCCGCCCCGGGACCTTCCCGAGCGCCGACCTCGCCCTCGACGTCCTCCTCCGCGCCGCAGCCCCGCCCACCCCGCTCTGCGCCCCCGCTCCGGCACCGGCCGCGCCCGACGGGGTGCCGGTGCCGGACCCGGCGCTCGCGGCGGCCGCCAGCCCCACGCTGACGCGGGCTGAGTGGGACCTGGTCGTGGCGCTCGGGATGGCGGTATGCCATGGAGGTCTGCCCGCTGGGCGGACCGTTCTCGTCCAGGGCAGGCAGTTCGCCCCGAGATCCTGGCCGGTGTCCGGTGCGCTGCGGCGCGGGACATCCGGCCGCTGTTTCAGCAACGCTCTGCGGGTCGCCCACCGCGCCGGTGGCGCCTATGTGGAGGGCTTCGTCCTCGCGGATGGGAGCGTGCGTAGACACGCCTGGAGTACGGACGCGGACGGTGCTGTGCTCGCCCCGACCTGGCCCCGTGGTTCGTGGACGTCTTCCAGCAGCGCACTCTCATCAGGACCCGCTTCGTCGGGGTGCTGGACGACCGGGTACAGACGGAGCGGGACGCCGGGCGCATCCACAGCGACGGCGTCCCCGCCGCCGCACTGCTCGACATCGGCGCAGCCTCACCCCGGCCGATCGGGCCTTGAGCACCGCCCCACTGAGGCCCGGGCCGGCACCGCAGGACAGCGAACGAGTACCACCCACACGGTGAGGGCGGCTGAGGTGGCTGTCCAACCGACGGCGGCCCCCTTCGAGGGATCACCCCCGTGGCCGCCGGGAAGACATCTTTACGGCGTAAAGGCCGAATCACCCCAAAACAGCTGACCCCACCTCCTGCAGGCCTCCGGCGCAGGTGATGACGCTCTTTGGAACGAACCAGAGGCTGGCCTCCGCCAACTACATGCGGGCCTTTGTCGCCCCGCGCTCGCACGGACCCCGTGGGCACTACGACGCCCGACGCGCCGGCGGCGAGCGGCGCACCTCAGGCCTGCAGAATCTGTTCAACAAGCTCCTCGGTCGCCTCCACCACTGCCCGCAGAACCGCACGCGCCACGACTCCGAACGGGCCTTCGCGCAGGCTGTCGCACTCACCGCCTAGAGCCGCGCGCCGACGGAGATGTCGACTGCAGTCGCGTTCCAGCCGGGCTCGTCGACGGCGACCCGGATCCGCCGCGTGCCCGCTTCACCAATGAGGTTCACGAAGCGCGTCACACCCATGACATCACCGATGACCAGCCGTCCGTCGGCCAACGAGATCGGCCCCTCGAAGACAGTCGAGAAGGAAGGATCCGGTCCCGACCCCTCGTCGAACGGCTCGGAGAAGAGCCGGACCTTGACCAGCCGAACCTGAGCCTGAACCCGGACCACCACATGGGTGTCACACCCGATCGCAGCTTCGTCTCGCAAGTCCAGCGCCGGCAACCAGTCGGTCCACCCCAGCGCCAGAACCGGATGATTCATCTGAAAGTCAACACCAGCGACCTGCATGTTCGGTCCCTCCGGACTCCCCTTTGCAACGCTCGGCGATGCTATCGGGCGGTTCCGACATTCCGGCTGAGGATTCAGAACCCCATCGACTACAAAGAGCTGGACGTGAGGCCGCCACCCCCGAGTTGACCGCCGGCGACATGAGATGTCCGGCCTCCGCATCCAGGGTCCGCGCCCGTGAACGCCGGGAGATGGCTGCCCTCCTGCCCGCACAGGCAAGGGGGGCAGCGCGTTGTCCGTCGGCATGGCTTTGTACACCAGTAGCCGTACCAAGCCAGCTGGCCGTCGCGGGTGCGGGGAGGGCCCTTCGCGGCCTGCGCCGTTTCGACGGCGCCCGTGCCGGCGGGCCTTCGGGGGTTGACGGCCCTGCGGGTAGGACTATGGGGCCAGATATCCGCCAAAAGCTACGCATTTCAATGAATTAGGCCACGCTCTCGAGCTTTGGGTGGCTGGCCGAGAACATGGCTGGTTTTTATGCGGTGCAATCGCTTCGAGTGTCATTTACTGACGTTCACGAAGCAGTTGACCGATTGGTTGAAAAGGGGAAAACAGTCATGCGACTTCGTGCACTGACCGCTGTCTCGGCGCTCACCGCGCTCACGCTCCTCGGCGCGATGCCGGTGGCGCAGGCCGCCGACTCGTCCGCTCCTGCGGTGAACGAGGTGACCAAGGTCAAGGAGCTGAGCCCGGAGGAGATCCAGGCGATGGCCGCGGCGCAGGCCGACACGAGCACGCAGGGGGTCACGGCCGGCACCATGACCCAGGGGCGCCGCGTGTGCTTCCAGGCGCACACGCGGAAGGCCGGGTGGACCAACACGATCTGTACCGACCAGTCGGGCTTCACCGGATCGCAGGGGCAGGCCGACCCGATCGACGCCGTCCGCTTCGCCGTCGGCGCGACCGGCGGGATGGACTTCAACGTGCAGCTGCACTGGTCGAACGACGGCACAGGCTCGGAGTACCACATCGGCCCCGGTGCGGCGGTCGAGCTGTACAACGGCAACGACCTTGAGGCGATCCACCTGTGGAGCTCCAACGAGAGCATGATGGCCGCCGCCCACGTGAAGGACGTCGGCTGGAAGGGCACGGGCCTGTGGTCGTACAACCAGTGGATCGGCAGCATCGACGAGGGCCGCTGGATGGAGGCGTTCTGGATCGACATCTGATCCGGCCCGCTCCGGCGCCCGGCCGATGAGGCCGGGGGTGGGAGCGTGATGAACACCGTCGGGGCCGGCGTCGGACACGACACCGGCCCCGACGGCTCGCGCCTACACCGCGTGGACTTCGTAGTCGCCCCGGCTCGGGGGCAGGGCTATCGGCTTCTTCCAGGTGGGCCGGGTCTCCTTGGTCCGTTGGCGGACGAAAGATCAACCCCGCCTGCGCGGGGAGGACCTGGCGCCGGTCGACCTGGTCGTCCTGGGCAGTGGCTGACCCCCGCCGGTGGGGGAGGATTCGGCGGTCCAGTTCGGTCAGCAGGGCGGAGTGCGGCCGAGGCCGGACGCCGGCCTCGGTCCAGTCCCGCAGCCGGTGCCACGCCGTGGCGCCGGAGCAGTCCACGGTCTCGGTGGGCACGTCGCGCGAGGCAACATTGGTTCGCAGTACGTACATGACGCCCGCGAGGGCAGCCCCTGTCCGGGACACGGAGTCGCCCGGGATGGCGGTAGCGCCGCTCGGGAGCGGGTGGCAGCAGCGGAGCCACCCGCTCCCACAGGTCGCCCGGAACAAGATCAGAACGCACCCGGACACCCTGCCTACCAAGATCGTCGAGCGCAAGACCCACAGCTCAACTCATTCTGAAACGATCAGTAAGGGCGGCGCGGCCCGCACCGCTCTACGGGACCGGTGCCCCCTGGCGCCAGAAGGTTGGTCAGGGGCAGAGGATTGGGAAAGTCCTGAGCACTATTGGGGCCTGCCATGTCCTCGCCTACGAGATACCGGTAGAGCCACTCCGCAAACCCCATGTCATATTGATAGAACTCGAGGTCGGCCCCCACAAAGACGACGATCTGCCAGCGCCCCCTCAAATGATCATTAAAGAGGAAGACCTCTTCCCCGTGCGCAGTGCCGGACACCGGAATCAAGCCATCAGGGCCACCGAACCCGAGGGTGCGCGAAAAACCCGGGAAGTTGTCAAGCGAAAACGAGCACGCCTGATAGGCGGCCACCGTCTCGCGAATATGCGATCCGAGATTATAGTTCACCGTCCCCGGGTTAGAAATCCGAATCGACCAGCCAATCCGGATCGGCGCATACCACTCCGTGAGGACCTTGAAATCTTCCGGAAGCGTCACACCGAGCTCGCCCTCCAATTCTCGCCAGTTCGCAGCTGCCACGCCCGGACCGCCCGCCGGGCCAATGACTGCACGCAGTTTCTCCAGATAATCCACTTCAACCCCCGATTTCAACGACCATATTTCGAGCAATTTTGGGTATCACTCAGAGTGCCGCCGCTCCCCGGAGACTGTCTAATGATGCAATGCTTGTATATTTTATCCTCAAGAATTACTTAGGTTGAACTCGTGATGTCGGGGTAGCTGCGGCGCAGGAAGCGCAGCAGCCTGACGTACCGGCTCCAATTTGCGGGTGTTCGAAGCTCGCTGTCGCAGACTCGCTCCGCCCGATCGAGGCTGTCCTCAAGCAGGGCGTCGTGCAGCCAGCGGAAGGCGAGCGGCCAGGTGAGCCTGGCCGCTCCGCGCATGGTCATCGCAAGCGTGTGCCGCAGCACCGCGCTACCGTCGTCCGCGGGGTGGACTTAACCGATCGTGCTGATCCGGCCCAATCTATTGAGGTGTCAAGGACCGGGTCCATCGTGACAGGCAACAGCGACAGTTCATGCTTCGGACGGTGTCCATGGATCGGGGTGTGAGGTAATGGGTCAGTGAGCTACTTCATGTACGACGTCATGGGTGTGACGGTCGAAAAGCCTGACCCGGCGATGATAGAGCGGGTGCTGGACGGTCTCACCGATGCCGATGACGAGCACCCCGACGTCTCACTGTCGCACGAGAACGGATGGTGCCTCAGCGTATTCAGCAACGGCCTGCTGATCTGGGAGAACCCCGACGACGACGTGCCGCGCCCTGGGGAGATGCGTGACGTCACCCGCGATGAGACGCTCCGTCTCCTCGGCCGTCTCACTGCGGGTGACATCGAGTCCATCGAGACGCTCCCCTGGCTGCGATGACCAGGCTTCGCAGGCAAAGGCGGGCCGGAGAAAGACCACTGCACGCCGGCTGATCCCCGCGGGTGCGGGGAGGACAACCCTGCGAGGCCAGCAACGGGCTGACCATCGGCCCCTCCGACAGGAGCCCGCAGCCGACGACGACACGGTGATCCATAGCCTCACCGAGGCCCTCCGCCGCGAACGCGCCGACCACCGTGAGCGCGTCCAAGATCTCGAACAACGGTTGGCCGCCGCCCACGGCGAGATCCTCCGCCTCCAGCGTCAGATCCGGGAGCGCGGCGACGTGCCCCGGTGAACGACATGCCAGCCGCCGCACCCCCGCAGCATGCCAGAACAATGCAGTTGAGGCTGGAGGGTCAGCCCGGCACACTCGCCCGGTGAGCCACAACAAACAAACGGGCAGATGGGACGGGCCCTGGTTCAGGGTCTGCACGGAGCACTTCGAGGCGGCGTTCCTGCCGAATGCCGGCGAGGACTTGGAATCGGTGGACAACATCGACGTCTTCGTGGACCTCAACGACGGAACCCGGTGGAGTGCGACCGTCATCACCCTTGCTCAGGTGGAGACCAACATGGAGCGGTGGGCGGTGACTGGGGAGGCCCTCGGCGGCGCCTACTTCTCGTGCTCGGACGGCCTCATCGTCCGCGACGCCGGCATCAGCAAGATGGCCCAGGTCCTCGTCGGCCTGGTCGAGACCGGCGACTTCACGCACATCCTTCAACGCATCGACGAATGACGGCAGCCCTGGTCCGCGACGAGCTGATTCTGAACCACCAGTAAGCTGCTCTGGCCGAGCCTGGGACATCATCCTGAGGACACGATGCTCTCCGAATACCAGCAGCAGCTGAGGGATCGTTTCCTCGCTGCCCCCGTCATCCCAGCACCACACCCCTGGCAGCCCGTCTCCGCACGGCGAACGCCCATCGGCGGGCTACTCGGAGTCGGTTTCGGGGTCGACCCCGACAGCGGAAACGACCTCCTGATGGTCGTCTCCAGCAGCGGCCACGGCATTTTCAACGCCTCCACGGGCCAGCGAATCGCCCGCGACCACGACCCCGACTTGGATCACAGCACACCAACTGGCCCCGACTTGTCCTGCCCTGGACTCGGACCGCTCGCCGGCACCGAGGTCCGGATCGCCGGCCTGTTCGGCGGCGGCCTCCACTCCACCACCGAAGACGGATGGACCGTTGAGGTCGTCAGCCCGGATTGGCCGCACCAACGCGTCCTCCTCTCGGCTGATGGCGGACTCTGCCGTGGTTCTGCCGGTGAGAAGTGGTGGCACATCTTCCACGCCCACTACTCCGAACTGCGAGCCGCCGGGTTCTCCCCCTCCGGACGCACGCTCGTCGTTGCCACCAGCAGCGACATCACGCTCTGGACAAGGCCCAGCCTCGACGCCTGAACCAGAGCGTCGTCCACGTTGCGGACGCCGTCGGCAACGCTACGATCTGCAAATGCGGTCGCCGCTGCCACCGACCCCAGATAGTCGCAGGACTTCGACTTCACCAAGAACCCGAACGTCACCCCGGAAGTCGTCGCCGACCTGAAGTCCCCCGGCTGGGTCCGCGAGGGCCGCCCGCTGGTACTGATCGGGGAGTCCGGCACCGGCAAGTCCCATCTGTTGATCGGGATCGGCACCGCGATCGCGGAGGCGGGTCTGTCGGTTCGCTACACCACCACTTCGGCGCTGGTTGCTGTTCCAGATTTTCACGGAGCGCGAGGAGTGCAAGGCCACCGCGGTCGCGACGAACTCCCCGTTCACCGAGTGGGACAAGACCTTCGGCGACGCCCGCCTCTGCGCCGCCCTCGCCGACCGGATCCCTTCCGCTGCACCCTCATCCAGACAGACACCGAGTCATACCGCTTTCAGACCACCCAGGAATCCCTCTTCACGGCACCGAAGTGACGCCCCAGCGTTGTGAATGAGCGCTTCAACGGGCGTTAGTCGTCAGGCCGAATCGCTTGGGCCAGTCACATGCCACGCTCTGTGCCGTACATCGGTGCGGGGCGGTCATCGGGCGACATCGGAAGCCGTTCAAGCAGCACCGGGCCGGGGTAGAAGGCGGAGCTGTTCGGGCCGACCATGTCCTCGCCGGCCAGATAGCGGTAGAGCCACTCGGAGAAGCTCATCCGGTACTCGTACCAGGATCCGTCGTGCTCCACCGCACAGATCCGGTGTCCCGTGCGGTCGGGCAGCGGGGCCAGGAAGATGTATTCGCCGCGATCGGTGCTGGTGATCGGGATCAGGCCGTCCTTCGTTCCGAACCTCACCTCCTGCAGGTTGAGGACGACACGGATGTTCTCCTCCGGCTCCAGCCAGTGCTCCCGGTCCCAGTCGAGCCCGGCCCAGACCTGGGAGGTCTCGCGGATCTCCTTCCCGAGGTTCCAGCGCTCGGTGGCCGGATGCGAGAGATACAGGTGCCCGTTGATTTGCATCGGGGCGTAGGCGTCAACGACCGCCTTGTAGTCCTTGGGGAAGTCCGTGCCGATCTCGGCTTCCAACTCGGCCCATGCATCGGGGCTGGTGAAGCGCTGTTCGCCAGGGCCAAGCATGGCGAAGACCTCAGCGAGATAGTCGCGCACCGGCTCTCCTCATCGGGTTCGGGCGTCAGGACGCCGCGTCATCGCCACCACGGATGCTGTGGCCTGCCGGTGAGGGTAACGGGGACCAGCGACATCGACTCAGCCGGGCAAGCCGTCGTCGCAGGTTTCGGTCTGGTGGTCTTTGTAGCCGACCCACTCGGCCTTGCCGGGCTTGTGGCTGAAGCGCGCCTGAGGATCGCGAGGAGAGACGATCTCCACCGACGACCAGGGGACGCGTGCCGTGGCCGGATCGGGTCTGCCCTCAGCGGCCGCTCCTGAGGACGTCGTCCGGCGGGCGGTATGGCGTCGGCTCTGCCGGTCGCGGGTCTGCTTCGGCCCGCGCCATCGCAGAGCGTCGTGCTCGTCGAACCAGTACTGCTGGACCGAGACCTGCCGCAGCACCTCCACCTGCGGCAGGCGCCGGAGCCTGGCCGGGGTGTGGGGAGCGATGAGGGCCTGGAACAGCCGCATGCCGTCCTTGCCGACTCTGAGCGCGTACTGCTCGTGTTCCTTGCTCTCCCTGGACAGCCGGTCATAGCGCACTGGCCGGCCGTAACGTCGGGCCCACTCGTCAGTGACCAGGGCGGACACCCATTCCTCGTCGGCGGCGGTCACCTCCTCCAGGGCCACCCGCAGGGTTTCCCCGACGAGTTCGATCCGGTCCAGGCGCCGCACTGCCGCCAGGACGTGGGTGGAGTCGGTCCGCTGACGCCCGCGTCGCTTGACCAACCTGGCCTCTGCCAGACGATCGATCATTACGGCCAAAAGCCGGTCCGCCCGATCGTCCTCGGCCATCCGGTCACGGAACTCGCTCAGCACCGAGTAGTCGAAGCCCGGATCGTCCAGCTCCAGCCCCAGGCCGTAATTTCCAGTCCAGGCGACACCGGACGGCCTCGGCGGCCTGCCGGTCGGTGAGATTCTCCGCGTACTGCAGCACCGACACCAGCGCCAACCGAGCCAGGCAGGGACACGAGAGATTCGAGGTCGTCAACAGGAACAGTCGCCCTCCTTGTACAGGCACCGGGCAGCCGCAGGGTCACCCCCCACGCCTGCAGGGAGGACCCACCCGTGGTACTGGGTGGCCAGCACCACGGCGGCTGACCCCCGCGCCTGCGGGGAGGACCTCGGGGTCGGTCCAGCGCGCGCAGTGGGAGCAGGCTGACCCCCGCGCCTGCGGGGAGGACCCTTCGCGACCTGCACCGTTCTGACGGCTTTGCCACTTCTTGACCAGTCTGCCGAGGCTGGCCACCGGCCTGTTGAGGTGTCAAGGAGCAGCGCCCATCGTGGCAGATGTCGGTGAGGTTGTGCTGTGCTTTCGCGGTCGGCCGCCGCGGAAGGGCTGGCGGGTTCTTAGTGGTGACGAGGTACGGGTCTGTTCGGATGGTGGCCGCGGCCGTCGGCGAGCTGGTGCCGCTCGCCGGGGGCCGGCCCGCCCGTGGTCGGGAGAGCCGGGGGAGAGTTCACCAGGTCGGTGTCCGACTGGCTCCGCACTCGCGAGGATGACCCGGTCGCAGATGACGGGCGCCTGGACGGCGCGTCGGGTGACCCCAAGTTTACGGGGAGGGCCCCAAGCGCCGGTCCGAGTACGAGGACGGCAACAACTGACCCCCGCGCCTGCGGGAAGGACTCGCCCCGTGGCTCCTGGAGCAGCTGCCCGTGCGGCTGACCCCCGCAGGTGCAGGGAGAACGACCATAAGCCGGATCCAGCGGGGCCTACTCAGGACCTCGTTCGTACGTCACACGCACGGCCACCCCGTGAGCCGCCTCTTTAGTCCCGCTGGTTCGGCCACAGGGCCAGGTGCTCATGTTCCAGTACGGCTTGCTGCGCTTCCAACTCTAAGGGCTGTCCCGTTTTAAGCAGGCGAGGCGGCGCTGACGGTCGCGGTACGGTCCCCGGGTGGAGTTTTCGGACCCGGCCTGCCCACTGCACGAACCCGGCATCGACCCCTTGTCTTTGGTCGGTAGCCGGCTCGTCGGGGTGCTGGCGTCGTGGCACATTGACGACGGGCACCCTGGCGACAGCCCGGTCGAGGTGTGGCTGATCGACGATCGAGGCAGGTCCACCAACATCGCCAGCGGAACGGACTGGTGCCTCATGGTCGAGTCCTCCGGGCCGGATGATGGGTTCGACATGGGCGATTGGGGTTGGATCGACGTTCGGCCCGTGCATGACGAGACCCCGTTCGCGGCCCACCTCGGCGAGGTTGTGCTCGACGTTCGGCAGGAATGGGAGCCGGCGACAGGGCGTGTGGCGCTTGAGTTGGACTTTCTATCGGGCAGTGTCCGCTGCGAGAGCTGGAGCGGTGACCTCCGAGTCCTGGCCGTGGACAGACCCGCGGGCCCGACCACGCCAATGCCGTGATCTTGGAGTGGCTGGTGTGATCACGGCGGCGGAGCCGACCTGGATAGGCCCGTTCACGGGGCTGGGCCCGCGTGACTTCCAGAAGCTGGTCACGATGCTCCGCCGCGAGGGCGCCGACATTGTGCGCCGCGGCCGCCCGTGGGGCCTGCCGTTGGAGGACCGGGTCCTGCTGGTCGCCGCCTACTGGCGCACGAATCTGACGTTGCGGCAGCTCGCGCCGCTGTTCGGGGTGTCCAAGTCTGCGGCTGGCCGGATCATCGACCACTCGGGCCCATGCTCGCGCTTAAGCCCCGGCGCCGGTTTCGCAGAGGCACCGTGCTGATCGTGGACGGCACCCTGGTTCCCACCCGCGACCACACGATCGGCGAGCAGTCGAAGAACTACCGGTACTCCACCAACCACCAGGTCGTCATCGATGCCCACACTCGGCTGGTCGTCGCTGTCGGCAAGCCCCTGCCTGGCAACCGGAACGACTGCAAGGCTTGGGAGGAGTCCGGCGCGAAGGCCGCCGTCGGGCGGACAACGACCATCGCCGACGGCGGCTATCCGGGCACCGGCGTCGTCATCCCGCACCGGAGGCCGCGCGGCGGCGAGCTCACCGAGTGGCAAGCCGAGCACAACCGTGAGCACAAGCAGGTCCGTGCCCGCGTCGAGCACGTCTTCGCCCGGATGAAGACCTGGAAGATCCTCCGCGACTGCCGCCTCAAGGGCGACGGCGTCCGCCACGCCATGCTCGGCATCGCCCGCCTCCACAACCTCCTTCAGTCTGCATAGAGGAAGCCCACCCACAGGCGGATCACGCCCCGGGTCCGCCGGAGATCAATTACGGGACGACCCTCAGTCTTTGCGAGACTGGGCAAAGCTTCCGCGCGGTCGGCTTGCGCGAACCGCTCCGATGTCCCATCGCAACGGTTCCCTTATGGCCCAGAGTCTCCGGCCGCAGGTCACAACAGCCCTAACGCCTGTTCCAGCGCCAGCGCTTGGTCAGCCCGTACCCCGCCACCGCGAGACCTGAAGCCACGAAGATCAGCGGCACGAAGCCGGTGGCGATCGCGAGGATGAACACGATGCACCCGCTGGGCAGCAACCAGCGGAACCACGGCTCTCCCGTCATCCGTAGCGCGTTCCAAACGCAGGCGCCGAGCACAGCGAGAAGGATGAGAAAGCTCCCGACCGGCATGCCTTGAGGTGTCAAAGTTGCCGCCAGCCACATGGAATTTATCCTTCCTGAGAGCTGGAATTGATCTTACCATCTGGTAATACTCCACGTGTATCCAAATGTCTGCCGGAAGAGTCGGGCCTGACCGAGACGGGTGTTCGCGGCCATGCCCAGCGAGACCATGCAGCTACCGAAACATGCCCACCCCGCGGACGGCCCTCAACTTGTAAGTACCCGATGAAGTCCATGCCGAGTCCGACGCCGAGCTTGGCGGTGGTCTTCAACGAGTACTCACCGCCCGTGCCGTAGTTGTACAGCCGGGTCGACGCCGACGCTGCGAAAGCAACGGTGCCGACCACGGCGCAGGCGACGGCGCTGGCGACGGTGCAGGCCGCGAAAGCGGCGACTGCGGTGATCTTGCCCCGGTTGTCCCAGGTCCACTTCGCCGCCGCCTTGGCCTTGCTGGCGCCTCGGCAGGAACCGTTCGGGTTCTTGCCGAAAGCAGGCCCGCACCACCACCGCCCGGTACCTGCTCCTCGAGCGCCTGGAGACCGTACGGGCGCTGCGCGAGCGCGCCGACCGCATCCGCTCGACCGCGGCCACCACGCTGGTCCGCGAGGCGGTGAACGCCCGATGACCCCGATCCCGACCACCGGTGCCGATCTCGCCCGCACCGCGCTGCGCGCCGCCCGTCAGGCCGCCCGCACCCACGGCAACACGCCCGCCCTGCGGACCGCCCGCGCGGTCCGGCCGGCCACTGCCGTACGACGTGGCCCGCGCGAGCCGGAGCTTCTCGCGGAGGTGTTCCTCGCCCTGGTCGCCGCCCACGGCTGGACCCTCGGCACCGCCGGCGGAGGCCTGCGCGACCACTGGCCCACTGTCGTCGGCCCCGATGCGGTCTGCGCCGCGCGGGGCGGGGACGACGCATAGTGGTAGGGCTGGGTGGTCACCTGATCCTCCTCCTGGACTGAGCTACCCGGCGTTGGCCCTCGCATCCAGGTACCGGGAACCCGGCCGGCCGCAGGACTCCTCAACCTCCCGCCGGCCGCCAGCAGTGTCCCCACCAACCACCTGGAGACCCGGGGCGGGGACGAATCAGGGCTTCCGATTCCTCTTCATCAGAACTCCTCCGCGCCATCCGACGACGAGCCCCGCGAGCGGCAGAGCCGTGAGGCTCTGGCCGTCGGGCAGGAGCCACACGCTGAGGATTCCGAAAACAATAAGGATCGCGAAGAATTCCAAGCGGAATCGCCGATTACTGAAGAGATCCTGACCCGGACTGTCGACCGAATCCTCATCCTTCTCGTCGTTGTTCCCTGCGCCATCCACGGTTGACCCTTTTCTTCCTCTAGTTACTCTGCGGGCGGCCGGGCGGAGCGTCGGTGCTCCGCCTGGCTGACCCGCTGTCATGTACTCAGGTCCCAGGTTCCGAAAGGCGTCCTCGACGCTGCGAAAGCTGATCACCCCGATGGCGGCCAGGACCGCCACGAACTCGGTAGCGAACCACCGGTCGTGGAGGACCGTCGGCGCCTCCGGTTGGCGTCACGACCGGTTTTCGTTCCCTGTCCCGTCTACGGTCCGCTCCTGTCAATCGGCCCCGAAGCAGAGGGCCCATCCGGTCAATCCGGGTGGGTCCCTCTCTCACCGTGCCTGCTCTACAGCTTTCGGCGGAAGGTTTTCGAGATGTAGCCGTCCCACACGAGCGCGGCGGCCATCAACGGCCCGAAGCCCACCGCCCGAAGCACCGACCCGGGCCAGGAGCCCGCAGGCACCAGGCCGAGCAGCACAACCATGCCAAGGAAGAACATCAACAGGCCGAGCGCCGCCAGGGCGGCCTTCCCGTATCGGTTCACGGGTAGCTCGTTCCTCCGAAGATCGGCCGAGAGATGCCGGTAGCTCACTTCCGATCGAGATCGGAGCGTATGTACCGCACGGTTCCGACGATGGTGATGAACGCCCAGATCATGCCGAGCGGTGACGAGGCGGTGACCAGGCCCAGGTACCTGAGGGCCGCGGCGACGGCCACACCGAGCGCGCCGAAGACGATGAAGACCAAGAGGAATCTGGCTTTCACGGACAACACTTCCTGAACTGGAACAGGGACGGGAACTGAACCACCGGGGACCGGCCGGGCCCGGGAGCGGTCAGTACAGTCAACGGACCATCGGCCGCTCCCGATCCCGGCTGCTACGTGTAGGTGATCAGCCGGCCCCGCTGCGCGTCTTCCGCTCCGACGCCGCCGAAGCCGCCCTCGCCCAGAGATCGCACGTGGTCAGTACTCGCCGTCAAGGTCGACCTTGAGCCGGCCGTTGCCGTCGATGTAGGTGGGGTAGAGGCGGGGTAGATGTAGCGGTCGACGACCGCGCCGTCGACGTACACCTCGATGTTGCCGTGGTCGGGGTCGATGAAGACCCTGTTGTACTCGTCGAAGGCGACGTCGTAGACCACGTGGTCGGCAACGACCCCTTCGACCTCGATCTCCGGGCTGTCCCAGAACCACCCCGTGCCGGCCCCCTCCGTCGTGTGCAATGCCGGGTGGTGTGATCCTCAGGTGCGGCTCACGGCCGGTCCGCGTGCCGCCCTTTCCTGAGCGGTCCGTCCGGTGAAGCCGACTGGTAGCTGGCGCAGGAGGTGGTGGTAGCCGGTGGCGTCCCGGACCAGGGACTCCAGGTGGAGAACGGAGTGCACCGCCGCCAGCTCGTCGTCGGTCGGGTTCATGGTGTGCCGCAAGGAGCCGGACACCGGCCTGGCGCCAGCCAGCGCCGTCCGCAGGGCCGGGACGTCGACCCCGGGAAGTGCGCCGGCCTCCGAGGAAGCGAGAGCGCTGCGCAGGATGTCCATGTCCGCGCCGTGGATTTCGATCCGGGCCGGCGCCGGGTTCGGGTCCGGTCGAGGTACCGGGTTCTGCTGGAGGGCCCGGTAGGTCAGGACGGTCCGGCCGGTCGACTACTCCGGTCGGATCACCTCTTCGTGTGCTTCCGTTTCCGTCTCCTGACCGGGTGACGTGCGCCGCGGTCACGACGGCGACGGCGTACCCGGCCAGGTCGGCAGTGAACGCAGGAGGTGAGGCCTCCGTCCAGTGGTAGAAGTAGGCTTCCACGCACCTGCGGAACCGGTCGGGATCTGCTGGACCGGCGAGCTCGAAGGCGACGTCGTTCTCCTTCGGACCTGTCGCGAACAGCCTCAGGAGCCTGCCCGTGGCGTCGAAGGCGTCCCTGATGTCGCTGACGAACGCCGGCTCGGACGCCAATCGGATTTCGTCCGGGGATTCGCAGGGAATCATCCAGTCGTCATCGTCGACCAGCACGCACGGGAAGGCAACCGATTGCACCGGTTCCCTGTCGTACGTCATCTCACCACTTCTTTCCGTTCTTGTTCGCGGGCTGCCAGAGGCGGTGCTGTGAGATGCCGCCGTCGCCACGGCGGTGGTAAAGGTCTGGGTCGACGGCGGGTACAACAACACCGTGATCAATCATGGAGCTGCCCTGGGAATCGACGTGGAGGTCGTCAAACGCCCGACCCCCATCGGATTTCAGGTCCTGCCAAAGCGTTGGGTGATCGAGCGGACCTTTGGCTGGCCGATGCAGCACCGCCGCCTGGCCCACGACTACGAAGCACTGCCACAATATCCCGCGCCATGGTCCACTGGGCCATGGCTAACAAAATGAGCCGAGAACTCGCCGGAGAATCCACCCCCAACCTGGCGAATTGATCCAGGTGAAACTGACATAGCTGCCTAAAAGTTGATCAGATGCCCTAAAGGGGTGGGGCCGGGCGCCGGAGGCGCCCGGCCCCACTGAGTCCTTGAGAGGGACCCGCCAAAGCCGGCCGACGTACATTCGACCAACCGGCGCTAAGGACAAGCCATTTCTTCGGGCCCGGCTTTTTCAAGATCCGTCCCATATTCCCAGACGCTTGAGGTGATGCTGCCGGACCCGTTCCGAGATCGCCGTGAGAACGAAGACAAACCCCAGGAACAACCCGGATGTCACAGCGAACAGGGGATCGTTTAGCTCCTCCTCTCGCGACAGCGACAAGAGGAAGAGAGTGAAGGGCACAGCGGCACAGAGGCCGGTGCCGATCGGGTGTCGGGCCACCCACTTCTGGGTTCGCGTCGGGCGCCGCTCCCCACCCAGGGCCCGATTCCAGGCCCAGAACCGATTCACCAGAGAACGTCGCCAATTCCCCTCGCCCGGGGGACTTGCCGGGCCGATCGGATGCCGACCAGAGCCGGGCTGCGGACCGGGTGCGTTCGGAGCCCCGGTTCCTTGCCGTCGTCCCGTCCCGTACGGACGAGGTATGCCAGATAGCGAAAGAGACCTATCGTCGCCATGGCGAGCACCCCCCCGGCTCCGGCCTGGGCCGAGGTTCCCGGAAGGGAGGAAGTGGACAGCTTTCCGACCCAGTAGAGGCTGAGCACCACCAGGACGGTGAAGCACAGGACCGCTGCGAGCGCTCTGGACAAGCGGGAGTGGATCATCGTGGTGTCTCCGGATCTCGTGCCGCGTCTTTTTGAGGGGTTGGCCTCGGGCGGAGGCCACTCGATCTGGGGTGGACCCGGTGGGCCTCCGGGCGGAGGCCCACCGGGGACTGCTGTGGCTGTGCAGGTCAGCTGCTCAGTCAGGGTAGGGAAGGGGTAGGTGCTTCTTGTCATCAGCGCCAGCGTCCGCGGTGCAGTCCAGGTCCGCGGACGAAACGAAAGATCGCCGCGCCCCACTGGCCGCCGTTCCTCGGCCGCCGTTCCTGCCCGCCCGAGGGCCCGCTGCTGCTCGGCCTGTTCGACGACGCCACCCAGCACCTCGTCCGCTTGCCGATCGCCCGCCGCCGGCCCGCCAACACCGGAAGCGTCGACGTCGTCTTCCACAGCGACCGCCCGCTCACCACCCTCAGCACCACCGACAACCCCGGCGGTGCCGGCGGCGACGGGACACACCCGGCCGGGCAGGTCACCGACGAACCGTCCACCTTCCACCCCCGCCACCGCGCCTACCGCGCCCGCCCCCGCTACCAGCGCACCCTCACCCTTCCCGCCGACCGGTGCGCCGGCCTCGGCACCGCCTACCTCACCGCCCTCGGTGACCACCTCGACCGCACCGCCGACCGGCGCCGCCCCGAAAGCACCCGTCCATGAGCCTGTGGCTGACCCGCATCATCCCCGACCAGCGCAGCCGCGAGGCACGCCGCGACGGCACCAACGCCGTCGACCTCCACCACCGCCTCATGGCGCTCTTCCCCGACCACGTCACCACCACCGCCGCCCGCCAGGACCTCGGCGTCCTGTTCCGCACCGAGGCCACGGCCGACAGCGGCCACCAGATCCTCCTGCAGAGCAGCGTGCAGCCCGACCTCACCCGGCTGCCTTCCGGCTACGGCCACGGCACCACCAAGTCCCTGGCCCCGCTCCTGACCGCCATGCGCCCCGGCCTCGCCGTGCGCTACCGCATCGCCGCCAACCCCATCCGCAAGCCCGGCCACACCACCCGCGAGCTCTACAACCTGAGCCCGGTCGTCCCGCTGCGCGGAGCCGCCGCCGACGACTGGTGGACCCGCCAGGCCGGCACTGCCGGCCTGCAGCTCACCGCCCTGCGCTCCGAACCCCTCGACGCCGCCCGTGGTACCCGCCGCAGCGACCAGCACCGCATCAAGCACGACCGCGTCCTGTTCGAAGGCACCGCCCGCATCACCGACCCCGTTCTCCTGCGCACCCGCCTGACCGCCGGGATCGGCAAGGGCAAGGCCTACGGCTGCGGGCTGCTCAGCCTCGCCCCCCACCGGGACGACCAGTGACCGCAGCTGCCCGACGTCCCGATCCCAACGGCGCCCGCCGCAAACTGGCCGCGCCCACCGTCGCGATGCTGCCCCGCATCGCCGATTCGCTGTCCTTCCTCTACCTCGACATCGTCCGCATCGTCCAGGACGACACCGGAGTCTGCGCCGAAGTCACCAGCCCCCAGCACGGCACCGAAACCGTCTACCTGCCGACCGCCGCACTCAGCTGCGTCCTCCTCGGACCCGGTACCTCCATCACCGCCCGTGCCCTGACCACCCTCGCCCGCCACGGCACCACCGTCGTCGCCACCGGCTCCGGCGGCGTGCGCTGCTACGCCGCCACCGTCCCCGACTCCCTCAGCACCGTCTGGCTCGAACGCCAAGCCCGGGCCCGGGCCGACGACAGCACACGCCTGACGGTCGCCACGGCCATGTACGAACAACGCTTCGGACACGGCACCGCGCCTCCCGGCAGCAACCTCAACAAGCTCCGCGGCCTCGAAGGCCAACGCATCAAGGCCCACTACCGCCTACTCGCCCAGCAGTACCGCATCGGCCGCTTCCGCCGGAACTACGACCCCGACTCCTGGGACACCCAGGACCCCGTCAACCTCGCACTCTCATCCGCCAACACCTGCCTCTACGGCATCGTCCACGCCGCCACCCTTGCCCTCGGCTGCTCACCGGCGCTCGGTTTCGTCCACAGCGGCAACCAGCAGGCCTTCGTCTACGACATCGCGGACCTCTACAAGGCCGAGCTCACCATCCCGCTCGCGTTCTCCCTACACGCGTCTCCTCACCCGGAGGCCGAGGCCCGCCGTGGCTTCAGGGACGGACTGCGACTCTTCCGGCTGCTTCCACGGATCGTCACGGACATCCAGAGGCTGCTCGCGCCGGACCAGGACATCGAAACCCCGGATCTGGAAGAGCAACTCGTGGATCTGTGGGATCCGGTCGGCGGAGCCCTGCCTGGCGGTGTCAACTACGCCGACGGTGGGGACCTGTGAGGCGGCTGCCAGACATCGCATCCCTGAGAAAGTGTTGGGTAATTGATCGGCTGCATGGCGTGATCAGCTGGCGGTGATCTTCGCGGTCGAGGTGTCCGCGAAGATCACCGCTATGTGTGTCTGTGTGTGCAAGCCGTCCTACGACTCGTCGTTGACGGATGCTCAGTGGGCGGTGATCGAGCCGTTGCTGCCGGTTCGGGATCCGCGCAGGGCGGGCCGTCGGCTGAAGTTCCCGCGTCGGCTGGTTGTGGACACCGTGTTGTACGTGTTGGTCAGCGGGTGTGCGTGGCGGCTGGTGCCGCACGACCTCGCCCCGTGCCGGTGGTTCCGTGCCTGGACGGCGGACGGCACGTGGAACCGGGTCCACGAGACACTGCGCGACCGTGTGCGGGTGGCGGACGGGCGGGATCCACAGCCCTCGGCGGCGATCCTGGACTCGCAGTCGGCCCGCAGTCACCAGGGCGGCGCGGCGATCGGCTACGACGCGGGCAAGCGAGTCCGGGGCCGCAAGCGGCACCTGCTCGTGGACACCTGCGGCCTCGTGCT